>CANEUK010000176.1 GCA_947441695.1 Rickettsiales bacterium | reverse complement strand
TTGAGAGTTGATAATTCTACAAAACCAATACCCATAAAAATTCAAAGATTTGACGAAACTTTGGAAAGAGCGCAACAACTAATATTGCGGGCTTCAATTAAGAATGGATTTAAAACGAAGATTTTAATTAAGACCAATAACTTTCGTGAAGATGTTTTATTTGATATGCCTAAAATTTCTGAAGATATATTGGTGATTGAGAGTATAAAAGATTTTATCTTCAACCGAAATAAAATTGCTCATACTTTTAGATTTTAAAACAAAATTGGATAAAGATTTACGATTTTTCTAAAAAAATCTTATTGCAGACTAAAAATTTCTTTTGCCCCGCAATAAGATTCGAATTTGATTTAGGTATAAAATTTACTAAATGAATCTCTCAAGAAATCCTAGTTTTTTTAGAATTTCTTGAATTATTTGTAACATCCCCTCAAAAAAATGACAAAATTCATCTTCATTACTGGCGGCGTGGTTTCTTCTTTGGGAAAAGGGCTTGCGTCTGCTTCTTTGGCGGCACTTTTGCAAGCTCGTGGCTATTCGGTAAAATTACGCAAACTTGATCCTTATTTAAATATCGATCCAGGAACCATGAGTCCAACCCAACATGGCGAAGTTTTTGTTACTGAAGATGGAGCAGAAACCGATTTAGATTTGGGTCATTACGAGCGTTTTACTGGCGTTGATGCAAAAAAATCTGACAATGTAACTGCGGGTCAAATTTACTTAAATTTACTTTCAAAAGAGCGTAAAGGCGATTATCTTGGCGGCACGGTTCAAGTAATTCCGCACGTCACCGACCTTATCAAACAATTTATTTTAAACGATATTAAAGGCGTTGACTTTTTGCTTTGCGAAATTGGCGGAACCGTTGGCGATATTGAAGCTTTACCATTTTTTGAAGCTATTCGCCAACTTGGCTACGAAATGGGTCAAGAACGCTGCGCTTTTTTGCACCTAACTCTTTTACCTTACATCGAAAGTGCCAATGAATTAAAAACCAAACCAACTCAACATTCGGTTAAAGAATTGCGTTCAATTGGCATTCAACCAAGTGTTTTATTGTGTCGCGTTGAACGTCCAACCACCAAAGCGCATTTAGAAAAAATTGCTAAAATGTGTTCGGTTCCAGTTTCGTCAGTAATTGCCGCACCAAACGCCGCAAGCATTTACGAAGTGCCTCTGATTTATCACAAAAATGGACTCGACACCGAAATTTTAAAATTCTTCAAACTAGATCATAAAAAAAAGCCTGATTTAGCCAAATGGCTCAAAATTAAAGACGCGATCAAAAATCCTAAAATTGAGGTAAATATTGCGATTGTTGGAAAATATACTGACTACCGCGATTCATATAAATCGTTGCTCGAAGCCATTGACCACGCATCATTTTCGCTAAAAGCCAAAGCCAAAATTACTTGGATAAACTCACGAAATAATGAAAACGACTTGCCAAAAAATATTGACGCAATTCTGGTTCCGGGCGGTTTTGGCGAAGATGGAGTTGAAGGAAAAATCAACACAATAAAAATCGCTCGTGAACAAAAAATTCCGTGTTTAGGAATTTGTTACGGCATGCAAATGGCGGTGATTGAATATTCTCGCAACGTTCTTGGCATAAAAGACGCCACTTCAAGCGAATTTTCTAAAAAAGGTAGTTTTGTAATTGGAATGATGAGTGAGTGGCGAGACGTTTTGGGTAAAAAAACCAAAAAAGTTGGTAATAATTTGGGTGGAACTATGCGTTTGGGAGCTTATTCGTGCTTAATTTCAAAAGACAGTTTGGCTCAAAAAATTTACAACCAAAACAAAATTTCCGAACGCCATCGTCATCGCTACGAAGTTAACATTAATTACAAAGAAAAATTGCAAAAAGCTGGCTTGGATTTTTCGGGAATGTCGCCAGATGGAAAACTTACCGAAATTATTGAAATCAAAAATCATCCATTTTTTATCGGCGTGCAATTTCATCCCGAGCTTAAATCAAAGCCTTTCGCAGCTCATCCACTTTTTGTTTCGTTTATTGAAAGCGCCATCAAAAATAAAAATGCCAAAAGTAAAAATGCTTAGAAAATTTTTGGCAGTTTTTTTGATGATTGGTCTTTGTAATTGCGGATTTCAAGTAATTTACAAAGACCGAAAAGAAACCGATATTTCCTACATTCATGAATTGGCTTCTATTCGTATCAAAAAAGACCGAAATCGATTGGCGCAAGAGCTTAAAAACAATCTCTATGATTTGCTTAATCCCGATTATTTAAAAGTTGACGCTAAATATTTTTTAACCTTAACCATTCAAGAATCTTTATCGCCAACCTTTATTTCTTTAACTGGCGCCTCGGGTCGAAATAAAATTACCTTAAATATAACTTACGAGTTAAAAAACTTAGTTAATGCCGCCGTAATCTCTTCTGGCTCAACTTCGGTAAATGATAATTACGATGTCAGTTCAAACCGCTATGGCACTTATTCTGCCGAAAATTACGTGCGCAATAATTTAACCAAAATCGCCGCACAAAATATTAGAAACTCTTTAGTAAACGACTTAATTGAAGCCAAAAAAAAATGCGAAGAAGAAGTTAAAAAAGATAAAAATTTTATTTGCCCGCTAAAATAAAATTTTACCAAGATTTTAAATGTCCTAGCCCTCAAATTACCCCCAACTCCAAGAGAAAATTTTAAGCAATAAATATTTACGATTAAGCGTCAGATTAATTATTAAAATATCGATCATTTAACAACGATTTTTTTTGGAGTAAAAAATTCAGCGAAGCCAAAATTCTTAAGTTTTTAAAGGAAAATAATTTGAGAATTAATGTTTTGAAGGTTTGTAAAAAGTGAAATTGTTAATCGAATTTAGATAAAAATTATGACATTCAAATTTGAAGAAATAGAAAAACTTCTTGAAAGCGCTAACCTTAATTTCTTAATTGGCTCTGGTGCTTCAAAGCCATTTTTACATACCTTGCAAGATGTAGAAAAAGTGATGGATGCTTTTGATAAAAATAA
>CANEUK010000175.1 GCA_947441695.1 Rickettsiales bacterium | reverse complement strand
CACCTTCAATTGAAAATCTTTTGGCACCCGGAAAGCGTTTGTGGAGGAATTGTTCAAATTTTTCGGTGTGAACTATTTCGCGCAAAACTTTGGTTTTTTCGTCTTTTGCAATGTTGGCAAGAATTGTGCTTTGGGTCGCTTGCGCCAGCCATTCTTTTTGGTTTGCATTTGAAATATATTCAAATTCTGCGCCAATTTTATTGGCGTAAATAAAATTCAAATATTCCAAAACTTGTGAAAGTTTGGCTTTTTGCAAACCCAAAATTCCATTTAATTCAACTTCTTTTTCTAAATCAGATTCTTCAATTCCGTGGTTTTTTAAGTCAATTTCAAAAACATATTTTTGCGGCGTTAAACCAAGCGGATCAAGATTTGCCGCCAAATGCCCAAATCTTTTGTAAGCCAAAACCAAATTTGCGACTCGAATGTTTAAATCTTTTTCGAGCGATAAATTTGTTGCTGTTTTTATATCTTTTTTGGGAGCTTCTTTTTTGATGTTTGAAGAAATGTCAAATTCTTCGGCTCCAACAACTTTTAAATTGCGTTTTGCCCAAGTTGGACCTTGATAATCGCTTAAAATCGATTTTATTTCGTCGCCATTTGCATTAAAAAATTCTGCCCAAGAAACATCGACAGATTCGGGGTTTTTTAAAAAACTTTGATAAAGCTCGTTGATAAAAACTATGTTCGAGCTGAAAAAAGGTGAAGTTTGCACTAGTTCTTTTGACATTAATTTTTAAGGGATTTGTATCTAATTTTAAGCTGGGACGTGGCAACCTAAAAGCCGTCAACTTGAATTGCAAGCAAGTCTCTTTTTTTTTAAAAAATTTAACCAATGAAAGTTTTAGTAATAATCAACGAACCATTGTCAAACATGGCTTTGGGGCGCAATTCGACTTTGTCTTATATTCTTTCTTGCGTGGCTTCTGGTGATGAAGTTTTTATTTATAATTTAAAGAATTTTTTACCTAAAAATAACGATGAATTAATAGCCACTTTTCATTTAAATGCCGACAAAAAACTAGCCAAAACTTTAGTTGAAAATTACCAAAAATTTAACCAAAAAATTATGTTTGCGGTGCGAGAAAATAATTTAAACAAACTTAGCAGGCTTTTGGTGCAAAAAATTGGTAAATTTTTACCAAAAAATATTGTTCTCAAATTTTTGGCAATCAAAGAATTTGAACTTGTAATTCAACGTTTTGAGCCGATGAAAGAGCCATTTCCGCCAATTGGCAAAAAAAATGTTGATGAATTTTTGCTTCAATTAAAAAATCTTTTTCCAAATCTAGTTTTTAACTGCCCAATTGGCTTAAACGACAAAGAAATTCCGCAAGAAATTAATCAAATTTTAGGCAAAAAAATTGCCACACCAACCGCAGAATTTAAGCTTGGCGAAGATGTTTCAAAATCAATAAATTTGATGTCAAAAGAATATCAAAAACTTTATCAAACCAAAAAAATCAAACTAGTTTTTAAGCCAAAAAATTCAGCCCAATCGCTAGGAGTTTTTGCAATAGAATTTGTTAAAAATGGCGAAGACTTTTTGAAGCTAAAAAGTCAGAAAACTTCTGAATTAAAATTGGTGCAAAACTATAAAATTAAAAACGATTTAAGCGAAAAAGAGCTAAATAAAATCATCAAAATTTTATGTTTTGTTCAAAATTCTATAGGCGACGAAGACTTGCAAAAATTGGATCTAAGTCAAATTTCAAAAAAGGCTAAAAAACTATTTAACGACCAAATTTTGGTTCAACCTTTTTTAGAAGGTGTAAAAGTTGGCGACATCAGGGTGAATTTTTTAAAAGACAAAAAAGGCAATTTTTATGTTGCTGGAAAAACTTTTAGAAAAAGCCTGCGCGCAACCAAAAAAAATTTTACAACTTCTTATACAAATGGCTCATCAGCCCCACAGCCAATTGAGCTTTTACAAAAAAATGAGATTAAAAATTTGCACCAAAAAACAGTCCAAATCTTAAAAGTTTTAAACGGCAAATTGCGTCAAAAATATCAAAATTCTACCGAACTTGGCGCTGATTTTATTTTGGTTGGCGATGGAAAAAATATTTTTTTAGGCGAAATTAATCATCATTGCCAAGGCTTGCTTCCTTTGTCAGAAGCGATGGCAAAATCATTAAATGAAAATTCTCTTTACGAAGGCGGCCTTGGTTTAACAAAAAAGGCAATTGAAGATTTAAAATCTCTTCAAGCAAAAGCTTATTTTTAGAAAAAAAATATACCAAAACTCAATTGAAAATACCGATTTTTGATAAAAACCAAAAATCTGTTTCAGATGCTTGCGAAACAGAGCGCAACTCACTTGAAAAGAAAATAACTTTGTGAGTATTCATTCGTTGGCAAGAGCAATTCAAAGTTTGCCAATCAAATTCGACATAAGTCGAATTTGATTAGGTATATTGGTTTTAATTCAAACCCGCTCCCTTATGTTCTGTTGCGCCAATTATTGACGATCCTTTAGGTTTTTTTGGCTCGGAAGCGGGGAATTCTTTAGATTCCTCTTCTTCTGTTTTGGATTTTTCTCTCCAAAATCTTTCGATTTCTGATTTGTAATAACTGTTTCCTACAAGAGAAAGAAAAAACTCTCTGGAGTTTGTTGAATCTATTTCTTCAAGATCAGAAGATTTTAAGATTTGCGATTTATCATAATCGGATTTTACGAGACTGAGAGCACTTTTTAAAAATTCTGAACTAATTCCTTCTTTTGTTATCAACTCATAACCAAGACCTATTTGAGTATTTGCTTTTTTGTCTGAAAGAACAGCGACTGCAACTTCTGATTTTATAGATTCGTCTTCTATAAAATTAGTAAGTCCTAAGAAATCGTTATGAGTTAAATTACCTAAGTTTTTTGCCAAATAAACCTTAGGATCAATTAAGGAAGCTCTGAAAAACCCAGAAATTCCTCACCAAGCAACTGAGAATTTTTAGATTTTTCAAATCCAAAAAAATTCCCTTAGTTTTTACCGTAATTTCTCGCAAAATCAGCCAATATTTTAGCCAACCTATGTTACTTTTGTGACT
>CANEUK010000174.1 GCA_947441695.1 Rickettsiales bacterium | reverse complement strand
TTGAAAGCAACTATTTATTTGTAAAAAAAATACAGCCTCAAATTAAGACAGGCTTGACTTGCGACAAAAAACAGAGTTTTGAGTTACAATAAAGTCAAGCTTTTGATCGGTTTTTTCGGTTGGCAAAATCTTGTCGAACCCTTGAAAATCATAGGCCAAGCCAATTGTGGTAATTTTTAGATTTTGATTTTTAAGGTTTTCTATAGTGCGATCAAAAAATCCACCTCCCATTCCAAGCCTTGATAATTCAGCATCGAAAGCCACCAAAGGCAAGATTAAAAAATCAGGATTTTTTTTCTTTCCGTTGATTGGTTCAATAATTTTTGAATAAAACTCATTTTTAACAAAAGACTGACCATTTTCATGTAAAATAAAATCTAGGGCAGAATTTTTTTGTATAATTTTTGGATAACAAAACTGAATTTTATTTTTTTTAAAATGCCGCAGAATCAAGTCAGTAGAAACCTCGTTGTAGCTTGGCAAATAAAGCGAAAAAGTATAATTTAATTTTTTACAATAAATTTTAGGCAATAAATTTTGTAAAAAGTTTTGATTTATTTTTTGCGATTCTTGCCTCACTTCGTCGCTGCTTAGGCTCATTCTTTTAGAATTGAAAACTTGGCGTAAAAGTTTTTTTTGAATTAAAAAATTTTCCATCAAAAATTCTCAATAATTTTCTTAGATTTCTTTAGAGTTTTAACTGCGGTAATCTTTGTTAATTTTGATGTATTCTTCGTTAAGGTCGCAAGTCCAAACAGTAGAAGTTTCGGCTCCTAAACCTAGATCTATTGAGATTTTTACTTCAGAATTTTTTAAATATTCATGAACCAATTTTTCAACATAATCAGGGTGTTTGGCTCCGTTTTTTGTCAAAATATATTCGCCAATTTTAACGATAATTTTTTGGGGCGAAGTATCAAAGCAAGATTTACCCACGGCCATTACAATGCGCCCCCAGTTTGGATCGCAGCCCGCAATCGCGGTTTTTACCAAAGGCGAATTAGCAACCGCAAAAGCAACTTCTTTTGCCTGAATTTGTGAACTGGCGCCAGTAATTTCAATTTCAATTAATTTTTTTGCACCTTCGCCATCAATTACAATCATCTTTGCTAAACCAAGAGCCAATTGGTGCAAAGTGTTTTTAAAATCGATAAGTTTTTCATCGTCAGCGGTTAAAATTTTGTCGTTTTGAGCGGCTTTGGTGGCAAAAAGAAAAAGACTGTCATTAGTTGATTGATCTGAATCTACCGTGATTGAGTTGAAGGTTTTTTGGGTAATTTCGCTAAGTAAAATTTGCAAAATTTCAGAAGAAATATCTGCGTCAGTAAAAATATATCCAAGCATCGTTGCCATATTGGGCGCAATCATTCCCGAGCCTTTGGCAAAACCAACGAGTTCAATTTTTTGCTCGCCAATTTTACAGCTTTTTTTGATTAATTTTGGTCTGGTGTCGGTGGTCATAATTGCTCGCGAAGCTTTATCCCAAGCCTCTTCGCTATCATCAAAATTTTGCAACATTTGTGGAATTGCCGATGTAATTAATTCGGCATTTAGTGTTTCTCCAATCACGCCAGTTGAAGAAATAAAAACTTCTTGAACGCTACATTTTAGGATTTCTGCGGTTTTGTTAGCAGTTTTTAAAACCGTTTCTTCGCCAACTTTTCCGGTAAAAGCATTGGCGTTGCCGGCATTTACCAGCAAAGCTTTTGCCACGCCGCCGTTAATATTTTTTTTGCACCAAACAACAGGAGCGGCTGGCATTGAAGATTGAGTAAAAACCCCCGCAACATTGGCGGGCAAGTCAAACGCAATCAACAATAAATCATCTCGGTTTTTGTATTTTATACCACAATTTGCGGTGCTTATTTTTAGGTTTTTTATCATTTAGTTTAAATTACTTCGCCAATTTTTGGTCAGATTGAGGCTATTCAAAACGCGTTCATTATTCAATAGACTAAACAGGTTCTAAGCTCCAAACAAACTTTCAAAAATTCCAATTCCATCTTTTGAGCCAACATTTTCGTCAATTGCTCTTTCGGGGTGCGGCATCATTCCTAGAACATTTTTTTGGTCGTTAAAAATTCCTGCAATATTTAGTGCCGATCCATTAGGATTTGCGTCATCGCTTAAATTTCCTTCTATATCGACATAGCGAAAAGCCACGTTTTCGTTATCTTCAAGCCTTTTTAAAACTTCTGCATCGGCAAAATAATTGCCGTCCATATGGGCAATTGGAACTCGAATTATTTGGTTTTTTTTGTATTTTTTGGTGAAGCTCGAATTGCTATTTTCAACGCGCAATACAGCTTTTTTACAAATGAATTTCATTTTTTTATTGCGCAACAAAACTCCGTCAAGCAAGCCACTTTCGGTTAAAATTTGAAATCCGTTGCAAATTCCCAAAACTTTTACGCCTTTATTGGCAAGTCTTTTTACTTCTTGCATTACCGGAGAAATTGCCGCCATTGCGCCCGAGCGCAAATAGTCGCCATAAGAAAATCCACCCGGAACCACAATTAAATCTAAATCGTTATCCAAACTAGTTTCTTGATGCCAAATTTTTTGCGTTTTATTGCAAAATTTTTGCAAAGCTTCGAAAGCATCGCGGTCACAGTTTGAACCAGGAAAGGTTATTACAGCTGATTTCATCTTAAAAATTGCTTATCTTAGTTGATTATTTCGTAAGTGTAATTTTCGATAATTTTATTGACCAAAAGCTTGTCGCAGATTTCGTCGATAATTTGTTTAATTTTTGTTGGATCGGTTTCAGAAATTTCGAGTTCTACAACCTTTCCTTGTCTTACTTGCGAAATTTGCTCAAAACCCAAATTTTTGTTTAAAGAGTTTTCAATTGCCTTTCCTTGCGTGTCAAGAACGCCTTTTTTTAGTGAGATTAAGATTCTGATTTTCATGGTTTTTAAATTTTAATTCCTAAGCGCAAAGCCACTTCTTTGTAGGCTTCAATCAAACCGCCTAAATCGCGACGAAAACGATCTTTGTCCATTTTTTGTGAAGTTTTTTCATCCCATAATCTGCAACTATCTGGGCTAATTTCGTC
>CANEUK010000173.1 GCA_947441695.1 Rickettsiales bacterium | reverse complement strand
TTCAAAAATAATTCCATACATGTCGAAAGCCTCGCGCTCAAACCAGCCAGCCGAACTAAAAACCGATGTTGTGGTTGAAACTTTTTCACCTTCTTGCAATGCAACTTTTATGGTGATTCGGTTGTTTAATTTTAAGCTAAGTAAATTGTAAATTACCTCGAATCTCGGAGTTCTAAGACCCAAAAGATCGGCACCAAAAACATCGAGTAAAATTTTAAAAGAGAGGTTAGAATCGTCGCGCAAAAATTGTAAAAATTCGACAATTTTTTGCGGTTCAACATAAATGATAAGATTGCCATGATTGATTGGCTCAACAGCTTTTGCGCCAGCAAAATTTTGCAAAATATAGGCCGCTTGTTCTTGAAGATTTTGATTCATTTTATCTGCTAAATTTTCCAGTTCTTTTAATTTTTCTTTGAAGTAACAAAATTCCGTAGAGCAACGCTTCGGCAGTTGGCGGACAACCCGGAACATAAACGTCAACCGGAACAATTCTGTCGCAACCGCGAACCACTGAATAAGAATAATGATAATATCCGCCGCCATTGGCGCAACTTCCCATCGAAATTACATAGCGCGGTTCTGCCATTTGATCATAAACCTTGCGCAAAGCTGGCGCCATTTTATTGGTTAAAGTGCCAGCAACAATCATTACGTCTGATTGGCGCGGACTTGGACGAAACACCAATCCAAAACGATCTAAATCATAGCGACTTGCCGCCACTTGCATCATTTCAACGGCGCAACAAGCAAGACCAAAAGTCATTGGCCACAAAGAGCCTGTTCTTGCCCAATTGGCAAGATCGTCAAGTTTTGCGGTTAGAAAACCGCGATTATTAAGCTCTTGAACAGAGTTATTCAAAAGAATGTCTTGGTTTAAAGGACTAAGATTCATAAAAAAATTAAAAAATTTATTTCCATTCAAGCGCGCCGCGCTTCCATTCGTAGATAAAACCAATAGTTAAGATGCCTAAAAATACCATCATCGACCAAAATCCAAACACGCCAATTTTACCAAGCGAAACCGCCCACGGAAACAAAAATGCTACTTCTAAGTCAAAAATTATGAACAAAATTGCCACCAAATAAAACTGCACATCAAACTCATTTCTAACCCTGCCCTCGCCTTCAAAACCGCATTCATAAGGTGAGTTTTTTTCAGAATCTGGACGCATTTTATTGAGCAAAAAAGGAATGGCAATTATCGCCAAAGACAAACCAACCGCCACAATTAAAAAAAGCAAAATTGGTAAATATTGTTCCGATGTAAAATCGGCGTTGATGGCGGTTTTGAGGCTTTGCTCTAATGCTTGAGAATTTGGCATTTTTGTAGATTGAATTTAAAGAAGTGCGTCAATAATTTTTATTTGAAAAAAAAATAATTTTTCATCGCAACAAAATCAATTCAAAAAATATCATGATCGCAGAAACTTATACGGCATTAGTAACGCCTTTTAAAAATAACAAGATAGACGAAAAATCTTTAGAAAAATTAATTGAATTTCAAATCAAAAATGGCGTAAGCGGAATTGTTCCTTGCGGCACAACTGGCGAGTCTCCAACCCTTTCTCACGAAGAACATAATTTAGTAATTAAACTAAGCGTTAAAATTGCCAATGGTCGCCTAAAAGTAATGGCTGGAACCGGTTCTAATTCAACCGATGAAGCGGTTGTAATGACTAAATATGCAAAAAAAGTTGGCGCAGATTCGTGCTTAATTGTTGCTCCTTATTATAACAAACCAACCGCCGAAGGAATTTATCAACACTATAAATCTTTAGATAAATGCAACATTCCGCTCTTTATTTACAACGTTCCCGGACGTTCAGTTATCAACATATCCGATGAAAATTTAGCCCGAATTTCTGAATTAAAAAACGTTGTCGGAATTAAAGACGCTACCGGAGACTTAGCCAGAATCGCAACTTTGCGACTATTAATTAACAAAAAATTTTCCTACCTTTCTGGCGAAGACATAACCGCAGTTGGCTACAACGCCATGGGCGGAAATGGTGTAATTTCAGTTACTTCAAACATTGCGCCAAAAATGGTAAGCGATTTGCAAAAAGCCATGCAAAAAGCTGATTGGTCAAAAGCCTTAAAAATTCAAGATAAGTTAACTGGTTTGCACGATGTGATGTTTTGCGAAACTAACCCAATTCCAGTAAAATATGCCGCAAGTCTGATGGGGCTTTGTAGCGCAGAAACTCGACTTCCTTTGGTGACTCCATCAATAGCCGCAAAAGCAAAGATTGAACTTGAAATGCAAAAACTAAATTTGATTTAAGTGCGCTAAAATTAAACGGGCTTAAAAAAAGCATCAGAATTAAAAAAAATCTTACTTAGATTAAGCTTTTGACAAAAAATTTATTAAATCTCTTTTTTTGAACCTAAAAGATAAGTTAAACAAACAAACTAAAACAATTTTTTTACTCGGGTTTTGAATTGCCCGCGCAAGCAGGCAAAAAAACTCTTTTTTTCTTAAAAAAACTATTTTGGAGATCTTTTTATATGCCATTGGAATATTTATCGATTAAAGAACGCGAATTAATTACTCAAGCCGATGGAACAAAGGTTCTGCCAGCACTACCAGATAGCCTTGAGATATTAGAAATTAATTGTCCCTTCAGCCTAAAATCTTTGCCAGAAAATCTACCAACTACTCTTCGGAAATTAAGTCTTATTGGATGCAACGACCTAACATCTTTACCAGAATTACCAATTGGAATTACTGATTTAAATCTTGCTAATTCTGAAAGCCTCACATCTTTGCCGCAAAACCTGCCAGCTAATCTTAATCATTTAGATCTTTCTTACTGCACCAGCCTAACATCTTTGCCGCAAAACCTACCAGCTAATCTTAATAATTTAAATCTTTTTGGCTGCAGCAGCCTAACATCTTTGCCAGAATTACCAATTGGAATTACTGATTTAAATCTTGCTAATTCTGAAAGCCTAACATCTTTGCCACAAAACCTGCCAGCTAATCTTAATCATTTAGATCTTTCTTACTGCACCAGCCTAACATCTTTGCCGCAAAACCTACCAGCTAGTCTTAAGAAATTAGATCTTAAGAATTGCAAAAACCTTCAAGCAAC
>CANEUK010000172.1 GCA_947441695.1 Rickettsiales bacterium | reverse complement strand
ATTACTGCCCAACCAATCAAAGCCAACACAAAGGTGATAATTGGAGCTAATAAAAACAAAGCTTTATTAGCTTGAGCGGGAATGATTACTTCTTTTAACATCAGCTTTAAGCCGTCGGCCAAAGGCTGCAACAAGCCAAAAAGACCAACTACATTTGGACCTTTGCGCAGTTGCATTGCGGCGATAACTTTGCGCTCCATCAAAGTTAAATAAGCAACGGCGCCAAGAAGTGGCAAAACAATCAATAAAATCCAACCAAAAATCGGAAGAATTGTTGATAAAAATAATGCAAAAAATTGTTGAAAGATTTGTTCCATGAAAAGCTTGATGGAGTTAGATTCTGCTTAGAATCATTCTTGAATAAAACTCTAAGAACTTGAGAAAAGCTCTAAGAAATTTTTTGATAAAAAAAGAAAATTTATTTAGCCAATAATCAATGTCAATTTTAAGAAAAAAACCCCTAAAATAGCTGTTACAATTCCACATAATAAGTCGTCAAACATTACGCCAAAACCATTTTTAAAATTGCGATCGCAATATCCGATAAAAGAAGGTTTGATAATGTCAAAAAATCTAAAAGAAACAAAGCAAAAAAATAAGTGAATTACCAACAAATCGGTTCGCAAAAAATAATTTTGACCAATTGCCAAAAAAGTTAGATGTAGAGCCAAAATTTGACCAACAACTTCATCGAGAACAATTGTTTGGTGATCAATTTGCCCAAATTTTTTGGCATAAATTGGCGAGACAAAAACTCCGTAAAAAAAAGATAAAATTAAAAAAACTGCCCAAAAAATATTCTGCCAAATCAAAGAAATTCCGTGGTTAAAAAAATATAAACTAATCAAAAGCCAAAAAACCACCGAAGCAAAACTTCCAACGGTTCCCGGAGCTTTTTTTGCTTTTCCACAATAAAAAAAAGTTAAAATTAGTTCGTGTAGTTTGTGCATATTTTTAGCGGTTTTTTTAGTAAAATTGCGACCAATATTAGGAGATTTATAGAATACTTGAACAAAAGTTGCTTTGGTATATGAGATTCCCCGCAAGCGTAAGGGCGAAAAGCGTCACGAAATGAATTTGAATAAAGGCTCTAGTATATTTTGCTAAGTAACGGTCGCATAATTGAATCAATCACGCTTGATCAGGAATCCTGCGCATTTAAAAGCTGAATTGATGCTGAACTTAATTTTGTCTACTTAAAATCAATTATTCGCCAAGGTGAGATTTATTTTTTCTAATCAAATCGATTGTATATATGTTCGATAAAAAATTTGTAACCAGCAATATCAGATTTATGAATCGAAATAGTTGGGTTAACTTCAAGGTCAGAATTAAGTACACATTCTTGATTAAAGTTTTCTTCTTCATTAAAGACTGCTTTTGTAGGTTCGAATGCCGAATATGAAGTTGAAGAATTTTGTAATTTTATTAGTTGCTCGTTCCATAATTTTACCAGCTGTTTGCAATTGATGTTTGTAGCAATTTCTTTTTTCAGATAATAGAGAGTGGCCATAGAAGCGTGAGCGCAACCAATATCAGTAATATCAACCACAAGAATATCACCTTCTTTGGTGCTCTCTTTTTTTGAGTTTAGTCCGATAATCTTGCCTTTTTCATCCCAAATAAATGTTGCCATGGCACATTGTTTTTCGTACTCTTTGGGAGTAATTTTATCACAGTTTTTTTGAAATAAACTTTGACAGGTTTCTTCAAGATCTGACTTATTATCTGTTGCCCACGAAGGTAATAAAAACAAGGTCTCAAAGCTTATGAACAAGATTATTGCTAAAATATTTTTGACTGCAATTTTCATGGGTTTTTTTGATTTTTTGTAGAACTCGCTCAAGCAAATTTAAAGACTCAAATCTTCAATTGCATTTGTGATTAAGTTTTATTTTTTAGTTTTTAAAGATTTTGTTTTCTCTTTTCGCGGATCAAGATAAATCAAAATTGGTGCAGAAATGTAAATTGACGAATAGGTGCCAATTACAATGCCAACAAAGGTTGCGGTGCTAAAACTGTGTAAGGCTTCGCCGCCAAAAATCATTAAAGCCAATAACGAAAATAAAGTGACCGACGAAGTTAAAACCGTTCTGCTTAAAGTTGAATTGGTGCTAGAATTTATCAAATCGGCTAAATCCATTTTTTTGTAGCGGTGTAGATTTTCGCGAATGCGATCGTAAATCACCACCGAGTCGTTGATAGAATATCCAATAACCGTAAGGATTGCGGCAATTGAAGTGAGATTAAATTCAAGACCGCTTAAAGAAAAAAATCCCAAAGTTAAAATGGCGTCATGCACTAAGGCAAAAATTCCTCCAAGTCCAAATTGCCAATCAAAGCGAATCCAAATGTAAATCATGATGAAGGCAAACGACAAAAATAACGCCAGAAAGCCTTTTTTGATTAGTTCTAGGCCAACTTGCGGGCCAACATAATCAATTTTGCGATATTCAACTTGCGAAAAGTTTTGATTAAGAATTTCTTGAATTTTTTTGACTGTCGCATCTTGCGATTCGTTGCTTTTGGCAACGCGAATTAACAAATCTTTTTGGTCAACATTTTGAATTTGAACATCTTTTATTTGCTGCGTGATAAGATTGCGAACACTTGAAACATCAACATTTTCAGCAATTCGCGCTTCAATTAAAATTCCGCCAGCAAAGTCGATTCCAAAATTTAACCCTTTTACAAAAACCAAAACTAGCGAGGCAATAATACAAAAAACTGACATGAAAAGCGCCAATTTGTGAGGCTTCATGAAGTTAATTTTGCTGTTGCTTAAAGAAGATCTTAAAAAAGAAAGCATGATTTTTTTAAAATAAAAAACCCCTCAAAGCCTAGATTTTCTAAGTGAGGGGTAGTTTTAGTGAAGAACTTTTGAGCTTAAATTTAGTTGGCTACTTTAATTTTGCGAATTGCTGCGGCAATTCTGGTTAGTTTTCTTGAGGCGGTATTTAACTTGTAAACTTTTTTAGTAACTCCGCGCATAATTTCTGGCTCTAAAGCCTTGAAGGCTTCGCGGGCTTTTGGTTCGTCGCTTGCTTTGATGGCATCTTCAACTTTTCGAATAAAGGTTTTGATTCTGCTTTTTCTGGAGGTGTTGACTTCGTTTTTTGCTATGCTGCCTCGAAGTGCTTTTTGCGCT
>CANEUK010000171.1 GCA_947441695.1 Rickettsiales bacterium | reverse complement strand
CGCAAATCAAAATTCCTTTGAATTGGTTTTTGTTGGTAATTTTTTTGCAGAGTTTTTTAGCATAATCAGGATAATCAACCGATTTTTCTGCCGAGTCGCATCCTAAATCCAAAATTTTAAATCCAACGTTAGAAAGTTCTTTGATTAAAAACTGCTTCAAGTCAAAGCCAGCATGGTCGCAAGCAATTATAATTTTTTGAGAATTGGATTTGATCATTTAAAGAAGATCTTTGAGAGCTGAATTAAACTTATTTACAGAAAATTCGGTGATTTCGTAAGTAGCAACTTTTTCAATGCAAAATGGATCTTGTTGTAAAATATTTTCTAGCTCTTTTTTAGAAACACCTCGAGCTAAGATTATTCCTCCAACTGCCGGAGCTTGCCTTCCAGAAGCAATAAAAATGTTTTTTTCGTAATAGATATCCAAGAATTTTAGATGAACTGGTCTTAGTTCGTCTATTTTTTCGATTGGATTGGTATAAGTTAGTTTTACTACAAACATTTATAGTGAAATTTTTAGTTATTTTTTAACTATCAAACTTAAAAAAGCACTTGGGATTTAAACCACCAAGTGCTTTTAAGGGTATCTAAAATTGGGTTTATCAAAAATTTACCTTTTGCGATAAGTTTGACCTTTACGAGCTTTTTTCAAACCGTATTTTTTGCGCTCAACAACTCGTGAATCACGAGTTAAAAATCCGCCATCTCTCAAAGCTGAATGATTAGTTGGCTCAAAATCAACCAATGCCTTGCTGATTCCGTGGGCTAAGGCACCAGCTTGACCGCTTAATCCTCCGCCAACAATTGTGGCAATAACATCGAATTTGTTTTGGTTGTTAGTTGCTCCAAAAGGAGCTGTAGAAATATTAAAAAGTATTTCTCTGCCTAGATAAGTTTTTGCGTCACGCTCATTTATCTGAACTTTTCCAGTGCCTTTTTTAATCCAAACTCGAGCAATAGCATTTTTTCTTTTTCCTGTCGCATAAGAGCGTCCGTGTTCATCAATTTTTTTCTCTCTTGTTGCAGCAATTTCTTGCTTTAGGTCTTTGAGTTCAATAATTTTTTCTTTCAAAACTGAATGCATATTTTTGTTTTAAATGGTTAGTTTTTTGAGTTTTTTCGATTCATTGACGCAATGTCTAAAACTTGTGGATTTTGACCTTGGTGTTTGTGAGTTGGGCCTTGATAAATATGAAGCTTCACCATGATGTCGCGTTGCAAAGGTCCGCGAGAAATCATTCGAGAAACCGAGCTTTCTATAATTCTTTCAGGAAATTTTCCTTCAATTATTTCGCGAGCTTTTCTTTGTTTTATTCCACCCGGATATCCAGTGTGCCAATAATAAGTTTTGTTGTTATATTTTTTTCCAGTAAATTTGATTTTTTCAGCGTTTATAACAACAACATGGTCGCCACAATCAAGATGTGGGGTAAAAGTTGGCTTGTGTTTTCCACGCAAGATATTTGCAATAATTGAAGAAACTCTTCCAACTACAAGGTTTTCGGCATCAATTAGCCACCATTTTCTTTCAATTTCACTTGGTTTTGCCGAGTAAGTTTTGAGCATCATAAATTTCCTTTGATCTTTTTGGTAAGTTTTTTACTGAAATTCTTCAATTGAGCATCCAGCTTTAATAAAGAGGCGTCGCATTAAAGTTAGCTCAAGCCAAAAGTCAAATTAAATTTTTATCTTAGCTAAATTTAAATTTTTTGCTTCCACAAATCTTTCTTAAGAGCTTTCTTTAAGCCTTTCGAAATCTTGTTTTAAAATACTAAACAAAAATACATCAACAAAACTTCCATTATGTTGACGATGTTGACGCAAAATTCCTTCAATTTGAAAGCCACACTTCAATAGAAGATTTTTTGAAGGCAGATTTGCCGTTGAAACAAAAGCTTCGATGCGATTTATCTTTCCAGCAAAATCTTCGAAAGCGTAATTTACCAAGGCATTAATTGCCTTGGTCATAATTCCGCAACGCCAATATCTTTTGTCTAAATCGTAGCTTATTTCAGTTCTTGCTTGATAAGAATTGAAACTAGTTAATCCAATTGAGCCAATTAGGCGATCGCTTTTTTTCTCGGAAATTGCGAAATAAATTCCATCATTTTGATAAAAAACATTGCGCCAATAATTCAATTCTCTTCTAGCTTCTTCTAGGTTTTGAGGAATGTCGCACAAAATATATTTATTAACTTCTGAATCAGAATAATAGTTAAAAAAATCTTGGGCGTCAGAATCTCGTTTTTCACGCAAACAAAAATCTCCTAAATCAATTATTGGAAAATTTTTTTTAGAATCGGGAAGCATATAAATTTAAAAAAAGTTATCCGCGCTATAAAGCAGAAATTTCTACTAATTTCACCAATCTACTATTTGCATCTATAATTTTAAATTTAAGACCATGTTGTTCAATTTCTTCGCCAATTTCTGGAACGCGCTTAAACATTGTCATTATTAGTCCATTGATAGTTTGAAACTCGTCGTAATTTTGCCTAATTTTTATCGCAAAAATCTCTTCAACTTTTTCAATTTCAACGCGGCCGCCAAACTGAAAATTTTTTTCACCATTTTTTTTAATCCAAAAAAATGAGTTATCGGTTGGTAAATCGTGTTCATCTTCAATTTCGCCAACAATTTCTTCCATTAAATTTTCTATAGTTACAAATCCATCAACTCCGCCAAATTCATCTAAAACAATAGCCACATGAACTCTTGCCGCCCTCATTCTTAGCATCACGTCCATCAACTTCATTGAACCGGGAACGAATAAAATTTTTCGTAAAATTTTAGAAACAGTAAATTCTTGATCTTTTTGACATAAAAATTTTGCCAAATCTTTGCTGTGAATAAATCCGGTTATTTCATCAAAATTTTCTTTAAAAACCGGAATTCTGGTATGTCCGTTGGTGGTAATAATTTTTTTAACTTCTTCTAAATCTGCCTCTTGCTTTATGGCAATTATATCGGCACGCGGCGTCATTATTGTAGAAACTCTTTTATCGCCAAAAGAGGCAATATTTTTAAACATTTTTTTTTCTTCGGTGTTTATCAAGCCTTCTTTTTCATAATCTTCTAACAAATGCGAAATGACTGAAAAAAAAGTTTTTGTGGTTTTCTTGCCAAACAAATTAATCAAGAAATCGAATAACTTTTTTAGACGAACTTTGTTGCTTAATGT
>CANEUK010000170.1 GCA_947441695.1 Rickettsiales bacterium | reverse complement strand
GGCTATTACGTCAATTGCTATGGCTCCAGAAATAGCTGACAAAATTGCCGCAACCAAACATTTAAGAGCGTTAGAAGTAGTGACCAATTATGTTGCCACTTTTCCAGGGAAAAAAATAGGTCAAGAAGTAGAAGTTGAAGCCGGAAACGCTTTATTTAGAGAAGTTCACAAAAAACTTCTTGAAAACCAAGAAATTGAAAAGCCTTGATTGGCAGTTCCAAATTCAATTGCTTATGAAGGAACAATTAGAAACTGGCTAACTGAAGAAAAAATTAATCAAGCTTATCAACAAACAAGCCAAATTTTAGCTCAAACTCCGCAACAAGTAGCCAATTATCTTTGCGAAGGAATTCACCAAGAAACTTGGGCGAAAATTGCTTTTCCAAACGAAACAAACCAAATCAAAAATTCTTCCGAAAAAGAAATGGAGTTTTTAGATGACGCCATCACAAAACAAAGCCAATCACAATCATCACAAAGCCGCTTATCGCAAAGCCAATCAATAAAATTCAATGATTTAAATTTAAATCTAAATCCAGAAATTGACGAACCAACAAAACAATTATTCGCAGCAAAATATTTTAACGAAGACGGAAATCTTAAAAGCTTGCCAGAACTTCAAGATTTATATCAAAACCTCCCGAAAATAAGAGCTCAAGAAATTGCCACTAAAGTTAAAGAATTAACTTTTGAGGCGATAGAAAACTCTTTAAACCTAAGCCCACAAAAAACTCAACAATCTCAAACCCAACAAGCTCAAACCCAACAAGCTCAAACCCAACAAGTTCAAACTCGCGCACCTGAAGTTGTAGAAGTGACTTCGTGTTTGCCACTTGGTCAGATTTTAAGAAATATGAATCCTTTTTCTCGGGGTTAATTTGGCTTGAGTTTGGGATATAACAAAAAAATTTTGTAATAAAATCTTGAGCTATTGGATTTTAAATTTTTTACTCGCCACTTCAGGTTTTTTTAAATAATTACTCGCAAATTTTAATTCTTTTTTAAAGTTATGCCCGAACTTCCAGAAGTAGAAAACGTAAGACGAGGATTAGAAAATTTAGTTGATCAAAAAATTGTGCGAATTTTTCGTTCAGAAAAAAAATTAAAAATTGATTCAAGCCTTGATTTGCAAGATTTGGTGGATGCAAAAATTTTACAAATTTTAAGGCGTGCGCGTTATTTAATTATTAATTTTAGCAATAAAAAAAGCTTAATTTTGCATTTGGGCATGAGTGGAAAAATCAGGCTTGAAAAAGCTTTTGATAAATTAAAACACGATCACTTCGCTTGTGAATTTAAATCCAATTCTTGGCTAATTTTTAACGACACGCGGCGTTTTGGATTTGTTGATTTGATTGAAACCAAAGAATTATCAAATCACAAAACCCTTTGCAGGCTTGGTTTTGAGCCGCTTTCAAGCGAGTTTAATTTTTTATATTTTTCTAAAAAATTGCGTGACAAAAAAATGAACATCAAAACCACTTTGATGGATAATGAAATTGTGGTTGGAGTTGGCAATATTTACGCCAACGAATCGCTTTTTGATGCTTCAATATCGCCACTTCGTAGCTCTTGCGATCTAAAAGAAAAAGAAATTAAAAAACTTTTAGCTTCAATTAAAAAAATTATCAAAAAAGCGATCGATTTGGGTGGTTCTTCAATTTCTGATTATGTTCAGGTCAATGGCAATTCTGGCAAATTTCAAGACAATTTTAAAGTTTATGGTCGCGAAAAATTAAATTGTTTGCTTTGCAAAAGTTTAGTTCAAAAAATAAGGCAAAATGGTCGCTCAACCTTTTATTGCGATTCTTGCCAAAAGTAATTTTAATTTTTTATGACAAAAATTTACGGCTTGTTTTTATTGGTATTTTTATTTTCATCTTGCGCGTTCAAAGAATTTAAAAATTCCAAGCAAGCAGAAAAACAACCAGAAATCTTGACTAACCAAGAAACCATAAAAATAGAAGTATCACACGATTTTGTTCAAGGCTCGGAAGATTTGCCACTTTTAGTTGGAATGGAAAAAATATTTGAAGAAAGCTTGGGTTTTGATTCAGCTTCAGGAAGCATTATGTCTAGCTCTTACGAGACAAAAATTAGTGCAGAAAAAATTAAGTCTTTTTATCAAAAAACTTTGCCACAAATGGGCTGGAAAATGAAAAAAACCGACTCAAAAAAATTGGCTTTTAAGCGCGAAAATGAAAATTTAGAAATTGAAATATTCAACCCAAATAATGAAAAGTCCGTTGCAAGGTTTTTTATTTCTTCAGCCGTTAAGTCTGCGAAAAAAAATTAATTACTCATGATTTTTTTGAAGAGAAAGTTTGGATCTTTTTTTTCATCGATAATTGAGTCGAATTTTTTTAAAACAGGCAAACTTGAAACATATTCTAAATTTTTTTCGTTGAATAATTGATCTTCTTTTAGTTTTTTTAAAAATTTTTGAGCTGCTTTAATTTTTTCTTTTTGATTGTTGTTTGTAGACTCTTTTTTCTTTTGATAGATTTGAGTTTTTATATCCAAAATAGCCTGCTGGGTAAAATAAAAACACTGTCTTGAAACTTGCTGATGAATAGAAAAGATTTTTTTTGAAATGTCGTTCAGTATAAGCGAAAAAGGAGCTGATTCCAAATCTAAGCAAAGGTTTTGGGTTTGTTGTTGAAGATTTTTGAGCAAAATTAAATCTGAAGCTAATTTTTTTTGAGCGATTTTAGCAGAATTTTCGCTACCAACAAACTGAAATTTTAGAATATCATTTGAATTAAATTGAATGATGCAATTAAGCATTTTCTCCTCAACTAAATTCATGGCGTATTCAATCGCAATCTTTCGCAAGAAATGATTTTTTTGATTTTTACTCAATATTTCGAACTCAATTTCTGACTTTAGTTTTTGACATAAATTGTAAAAAACTCCTTTTCGATTGCCAACTTTTAACAAAGAAAGCATTCGATATTTTTTATCTAAATTATCTTCAAAAATTTCCAACTTCTTAACGAGTTCTTTCAAAGATTTTTTGTATTTTTTATCAAATTTTTGACTTATATCCATATAAAAAAAGGGTCTAGACAACTTTAAATCGGATTTTTCTTAAGAAATTTTAACAGTACGAGATAAAGATTATTTTTTCTATTATTAAATCTGAACTCACTTTCTTTCAGATGAAGGATGAATTTTTCATCTGTTAAGCCGTTAAATTTTGAAAGTC
>CANEUK010000169.1 GCA_947441695.1 Rickettsiales bacterium | reverse complement strand
CCTTTGTTTTTGCCCAAATTCTAAATCGATCAAAATAACCAAACATTGCTGGAACCATAATTAAAGTTAGCAAAGTTGACGAAATTAATCCGCCGATAATTGCAACGCCCATCGAGGTTCGTTGCGCCGCGCTTTCGCTAAGTCCAATTGCAACTGGCAATGTTCCAACAATTAACGCAAAAGAAGTCATTAAAATTGGACGAAGGCGAATTTTCCCAGCTTCAATCAAAGCCTCGTTTCTGGATTTTCCTTGTTCAATTAGGTGGTTTGTAAAATCAATTAACAAAATTGAGTTTTTGCCCGAAACGCCAATTAGCAAAAAAATTCCCAACATTGTAAAAATATTCATCGACTCGTTTGCTAAAAAAAGCGCAATTGCCGCGCCGCACAAAGCCAAAGGAAGCGACAATAAAATCAATAACGGCATCACAAAAGATTCATACAAACTAACTAAAATTAGGTAGATAAAAAGAATTGCAATTAGTAGCGCAAAACCCATTGAACTTTGCATTTCTTGCATATTTTCAGATTCGCCCGTGAAACTATAACGAACATCAGGCGGCATTTTTAGCTCGCCTTTGGTAATTAAAAAAATTGTTTCATCAATCACGTCTCCAAGTCCAACGCCTTTTGCTAAATTTGCGCCAATTTGAATGTAGCGACCACGATCTTGGCGAGTAATAACCGCTGCCTCGTTGCTTTCTTGACCCGTGGCAATGTCGGAAAGTTTGATCAATTTTTGATTCAAATTTGGCACGTAAAAATTGTCGAAGTTTTTTTGCAAGTCGCGCTGCTCGGGCTTTAGACGCACGCGAACATTATATTCCAAACCATTTTGGCGAAAAACCGTTGGCGTATAACCCGCAACATATCCGCGCAACTCGTCGCCAACGGCTTGATTATTTATTCCATATATTTTGGCGGCTCGATCTTCAATTTTTACAACAAATTCGCTGCGGGTGCTTTTGTTGCTGTTATCTACATCTTTAAAACGCGCATCTTGTTTTAGTTTTTCGTAAACTTTTGCGGCATATTCTTCCAAGCTTTTTTGATTGGTCGAAATTAAAACCAGGCTAAAAGTTTGACCTCTGCTGCCAAAACTTGAAGGGTCATAATCGCGCACAATTGGATTGGCAAAAGAAAATTCTTTAATTTGTTTGCGAAATTTTTCTTTAAATTCGCTGGTAGAAATTTTTCTGATTTTTTGTGGCTTTAAACGCGCATAAATATTGGCTTTATTTGACTGCGACGAGCCGCTTCCAACCGATAAAACCGACAATTCAACTTCAGAATTTTGCCGCAAAATATCGTCAATTTTTTGAGCAACTTGATTGGTATTATCCAAATTAGAACTTGCGGGCAGTTCAAGACTAACACTGATTTCGCCGTTATTATTTTCGGCAAGAAAAGTTTTGGGAACAAATTTGAACGCAAAAACGCTGGCAATCAAAATTGCAAACGTAATTAGCAGAATTTTTTTGGGGCTGTTAATTGAAAAAATCAGAATTTTTTCATATTTTTTCACCAAAAAATTTTGAAAATCTTCAAATTTTTGCAAAAGTTTTTTGATAGAAGAATTGTTTTTTTCGTTGTCAATTCTGTGAGATTTTTTGCCTGATAAATAAGCGCAAAGCATTGGAATTATTGAGATTGCAACCAATAAACTAATCATCATTGCAAAAGCAATTGTCAGCCCAAATTGTCGCAAATATTGACCAACCACGCCATTAATAAAAGAAACTGGCGCAAAAACCGAAACCACAACCAACGTAATTGCAACCACCGCCATGATAATTTCTTTGGTGGCTTCAAAAGCTGCCAATTCTGGTTTTGTGCCGCTTTCAATTTTGCGATAAATATTTTCTACCACCACAATTGCATCATCCACCAAAAGCCCAACCGCAAGACTTAACGCCAAAAGCGAAATCACATTAATCGAAAAATTCGCCAAATACATAATGATAAAAGAACCAACCAAAGAAATTGGCAAAGAAATGGCGGTGATTATTGTGGCTCTAAAACTGGCAAGAAAAAACAAAACGGTTAAAACGGTTAAAATTATCGCGATAATAACGGTGTGATAAACGTCTTCAACATTGTTTCTGATATATTTGCTGGCGTTTTTTATTTCTTTAATTTCGGGGTTTCCTTTCATGCGCAAAAGCTCATCGCGCATTTTTTCAATTTGCGCGCTCACGCCATCGGCAACCAGAATAATGTTGGCGTCAGATTGGCGATAAATATCAAGAAAAAGTGCTTTTTTGCCGCCAACAAAAGCTCGCGATGTTTCGCTCTCTAAGTCATCAACCACTTTTCCTATGTCAGAAATTTTGGTAGGAATTTCGTTGGAAAAAAAATTTACGATTACATTTTCGATTTGAGCCAAATTGCCAAATTCACCAGAACTACGAAAAACCACTTCGTTTGAACCAGATTTATTTTCGCCAATTGGCACGTTTTTTCCAGAATTTGCCAGCTTTTGCTTAACTTGCGACAAAGTGACTTGGTGGCTTTTTAAAAGCTTTTGATCCAGCAAAACCTGAATTTCTCTTTTGCGCGCGCCAATAATATCAACCGATCCAACGTTATTTACTTGTTCAAGGCGCGGGCTGATAAATTGTTTAGCCAAATCATATAATTCGCTTTCGGGCAAATTTGCGCTAAGCGCCAGAGTCATAATTGGCTGATCCGAAGGATTAAAACGGCGAATTATTGGCTCTGAAATATCTTCGGGAAGTATTGGCTTGGTTTGGTTTATTCTATCGCGCACTTGTTGTTCGGCATATTTAACGTCAACGCCCGAATAAAGATTAATCAAAATTTGGCTGGTATCTTTTAAGCTGCGCGAAGTAATGCGTTTAATGCCCGAAATGGTGCTAATTCGCTCTTCGAGAGGTTTGGTAATTAAGGACTCAATTTCTGACGGAGCTGCGCCAGTGTATGTTGTGGAAATAAAAATTACCGGAATTTCAATCTCCGGAAAAAGATTAACGCTCATTTTGTCGAAGCAAATTATGCCAACAACAACAATAACCGCCATAACGCTGGTAATAAAGGCTGGCCGCTTGATTGAAATGTTTGTGATGTTCATAAAAATAAATCTATATCAAAACCAATTAGTTATCAGCGTCTATACCAAAACATCTATCTCTTGATAGTGATAACGAAGTATTTTTGAGGAAAAATTGCGACTGAAAATGTAAGCTGTATCAAGTGATACAGCGTCATTTTCTG
>CANEUK010000168.1 GCA_947441695.1 Rickettsiales bacterium | reverse complement strand
GCATTAAATGTTGCAGTTGCTGCCTTTGCTCCAGCTGATCCTACCGCTCCTAGGGCTGATCCTGTTAATTTTCTGGCATCTCCGCCAAGTTGCATTGCTCTTCCTATGTCTGATCTTTTAATTTTTAAATCACCAGATTCGGCCGCTGTCATGATTTTATTTTTGTCTTCGCTGGTTTTAGCATTTCTTAAACCTTCTTTTGCTTCAGAAGCAGAAAATGTGGTATCAATTTTTTCATCTTTCATTGCACCTGTTTGACCTCTAGCAGTTTGATAAGCTGCTGACATTGCGGCACCAAAAACGTTGTCTCCTTCGTATTTCACACCCTTGTCGCTTTGTAATCTTTTTAGATCTTTATCAGTTATTCCGAGATCTTCTGCTTTTTTACTAATTGCAGTGTCTCTAGCGTTTTTTAGTGCATCTTTTTTTTCTGATTCGCTCATTCCAGCCATTTTTGCAGCATTTTCTTTTTTGAAATTACTCATTCCTTCTTTTCCAGCTTGTGAAAGAGCTTTTTTGTCTTTGGAATCTTTTTTGTTTTTTTCCTTTTTTTCTTTGCGTTCTTTATCTGCTAAAGCTCCCGAATCAAACAAAGATTTATCTGCTCTTTGTATGGCGTCATTAATGCCAGATTTTTCAAGGGCAGAATTTGCGAGTCCTTTTACAGCTCCTTTTAAAGATTTTGCATCAGCCATTATTCCAGCCCCAAGAGAACTTGCTGATAATCCTCCACTTATTGAAGCGGCAAGATCAGTCATAAAACCAATGAATTTTTCCATTAAAGATGCAACCACCCAAATAAATAGAATGGAAAATAATGATGGAATTCCATCGGGATTACCAATGTTGCCAACGCTTGATTGGGCATTAGTTCTTGGTGGCAAAGAAGCTATTGTCCATCCAGAAAGCAGGGTAATTCGTGTTATTATGTTGATAGTCCAAATTTCATCCCAACATATTTTATAGCCCAGCGACATTTTTATTACTTCGTACATCAACATGTTAAAAAATGCCAAAGTAGTAAGAAGAAAAATTTGCTGTAAAGAAAACCCGATCAATTGCTTAATCCAATTATCAAACATTTCTTTGGTTTGGCTAAATAGTGTGAAGATAAAAAATATTGGACCTAGCGTGAATAAAATTGAGATGAAAACTTGAGCGGTTAGGTAAAGCAAAACAGCGTTAGCTACCGCTGAAATATAAAGCATGAAGCTAAAAAGTATAATCAAGAGATATGCCCAACCAAATATGCTAGCAAAGAGCAGGGCGTAGATTTTCTTTAAAACTGCATCCGAAAAAAACAGGTTCATCACTTCGTCAACGCTGCCAAAAAGAACTGATTTGTCGTAGTAGTCGCCAGTGGAAAGTGAATTAGAAATTGCGGCAGAATTATCAAAAGAAGACGCCATCATAAAGGCTAAGGAATCAGTTCCATCTTTGAAAAATTTAACAACTATATTGTTGAACCAATCCCAGCCAGTTTCTCCAATAAATAAATAGATTAAGCCAATTTTGATTATGCGATTAATAATTTCTGAATGTTTTAATTCGCTAACTCCCATTAAAAATCCAAGTCCATAAAAAGTGAACATCATAACAAGGCAAATATTTACAATTGCTTTATAGCGTTCATCAGCAATTAAAGCCTTGTAAAGCCTTTCAGATTGACCTGTTTTGGCAATTTCGCAGTAATATTGTTTTGTGCAATTTCCACCATTATGTTCGGATTCTGTGCAAACTTCACCAACGTTTGAGATTTCTTTACCATCGCTTGATTTGGTTGTACTTACGTATTTCGTATTTAATCTTTTGGCTCCGTCATTTGATGCGGCAATTCCAGTTTCACCTTTAGTGTTACAATTGCGTTTTGGGCCATCCATTACCTCTATTATTGGCATCATTATCTTAGACATAATGCTTGAAGTAGTGCTTGAACCGGTTTTTTTAACCTTAACGTTAACGTAATATTTTCCGCTATTATTTGAATATTTATTGCCGCAATAAGATTCATCTTTACACTGATTTGAAGCCGAACCTATGGTTTCATTTGGACCGCATTGCGCTCCTTTGGTTGGCTTTGTTTCTGATTTGTTGTCGACATAATAAGGGTTTTTAATTTTAATCCCGTCATTACTGGTTGAGGTTGACAATTTTTTGCAGGTAAAAACTTCGGGATCTAGAATTTTAAAAGAAAGTCTAATTCTAGAATTACTGTCCCGGTAGTTTTTAATTTGAGAGGCGTCTTTGGATTTCAGAGCTGTTTCGCTTATATAATCTTTGGTGTGGCAGTAAAAATAAGAACCTACAGACGAATCAACTCCGTGTTCATTAAGATTACAATCTTTGTTGGTTGAAGAATATGTGGTGGTTTTGGTTAAATTACCGGAGCTATCAAATTTATAGTTGCTGCCATCATTTAGAATTGGACCCGAGGTAATTTCTTCGTTTGAGGTTGGAGGTGTGATTTCAATGATTTTGGGTGCACCACCCATTTGGCTTGCTGTAGCTCTGCATTCCGTGCTTGTATCGCTGCTTGCTAAGCAAATTCTAGTTTGTAGCCACTGACCATTACTAAAATTAAGCATGCCAGACTGGGTGATTTCAAATCCATTGCTACCATCATATTTAGTTTCAGCTTTGCTGTTATTCTCGTAAGATTGTATCGCTTCTATATTGGTGTCAGAAGGTTTTTCATTAAAACTTGAGCCATCAAGTACAAAAAATCTCAAACGTCCATTTTTTGAAAAAATCAAAGGAGATTTTAATTTAAAAATTTCATTTTTTGGCGATAATGTTTTGGCGATACCAGTATCGTAAAAATTTTGAAAATTGCCGTAAGGTCCATTAGAGTTAAAATCTCCAAGAATTATAGCACCTTTTGATCGATTAGCATTGCTTAAGTCATCGCTGGTAAAACCAGTTGCCGAAGGAATGTTTGAAACTTTTCCAGTATAATCTTCTAAATCATAGCATTGATCAATATTACTTACTGAAATTTTGGCTGGTTTTTTCGCATTTGTTTCATTTAAGTTCGAGCAACTAAGACAAGTGTCTCTGGTGACTGGGGATATGATTTTGGAGTCTGGGCATTTTACCAAATCAACACTACCAAGTGAGCAACCGCTTCTTGTATAATTATTGCTAGAGGTTCCATTTGTAGTACATGTTAAGGGTCTATGACAAACTGTTAGTGGGCAAAAGCTATTTTTATTAGCTTCATCGCTCGAACTACATTCTG
>CANEUK010000167.1 GCA_947441695.1 Rickettsiales bacterium | reverse complement strand
GTTCTGGCAATATAATGCATTGGGTTTTCTTTTTTAACATTTTCTTCGCCAGCAAGTTTTGAAGCGCCATAAACGTTGATTGGATTTGGCTTGTCGCTTGGCAAATATGGCGCGCCTTTTTCGCCATCAAAAACATAATCGGTGCTGATGTAAATTATTGGAATTTGGTGCTGGCGCGAGGCAATTGCCACGTTTTTAGCGCCCGTAGAATTAATTAAAAAAGCTAAATCTTGGTTGCTTTCGGCGTCATCAACTTTGGTGTAAGCGGCGGCGTGCAGCACAAAATTAATTTTGTTTTGAGCGCATTTATCAGCAAAAAAATCTTCAACTTGGGCAAAATTTGTCACATCAAGTTCGGTCTTTCCAGCTTTTATCACGCTATATCCAGCGCGCAAAAAAACTTCTGCGGCGTCTTTTGCGAGCATTCCGTTGGCGCCAGTGATTAAAATAGTTTTCATTTAGAAAATTTTTTTAGACTTATCAAAAAATGGTAAAATCAAATCTTTGTCAGAAACAATCGGATTTTTCACTTTCCAATCAATTTTTAAATTTGGATCATCAAACCTAATTCCGCCTTCTGATTCTTTGTTGTAGCCGCCACCAAACACGTTGTAATAAACTTCGGCCGTTTCCGACAAAACCGAAAATCCGTGAGCAAAACCAACCGGAATATAAAACATCAGATGATTTTGCGCCGACAAATTGACGCCAAAAAACTGACCAAAAGTTTTTGAATTGGCGCGCAAATCAACCGCCACATCGTAAATTTCGCCACTTAAACAACGCACCAATTTTGCTTGCGCGTGCGCAGAGGTTTGAAAATGAAGCCCGCGAATTACGTTTTGATAGGAAAAAGATTGATTGGTTTGAACCAGTTCTTGGTCAATGCCAAATTCTTTAAAAGCTGCTGTTTTGTAGGTTTCAAAGAAATATCCGCGAGAATCTTTAAACAATTTTGGCTCGATTATTTTTAAGCCTTCAATTTGGTTGGTGGCGATTTGGAAGTTCATATTTGTATGCCGAAGTAATTTTTAACGTTAATAAAATTTTCATTCTCATTATTCATCTCATCAAAATCTGGATCAATTTTCATATTTTTTTGATAGCCCGAAGAGTTTATATGCTTTTTCTTTAGATCAGATCTAACTAGAGACATGTGGTGAGTAAAAATGTTATGCAAAACATAATGCTTAGAGTGACTTCTTTCTAAAATTTTATGCGTTGGATCAACTAAACACGGCGCAAACTCATTATCTCCAAGTTGTGAAAATTTATCAATTTTGCTAAAAAATTGAACATAACAGCACTTATGGTTGCTGATTTGTCGCAACGTTGGCCTTTTTCCATATAATATTTGGGCGCAATAGCTGTGGGTAATATTATTTTTTAAGATTAGCTTCTTCGCTTCTTCTAGCTCTTTTTTATAATAAAACTGATCACAGTCCATTGTCATAAAATAGTTTACCTGCGCTTTTTTGGCTGCTTTTAAACCTGCATTTCTTTTTTCCATTTCATTTAATTGCGATGATTTTTTTAAATCAGGCTCCCAATTAATTAACTCGTCAATTATTCCTCTGTTTTTTAAATCTTTAAGCAATGGCACAAGACTCTCTTTGCAGCTATTTCCGTGCCAAGAAATTGTTTGATAAACAACATTAACATAATCGACTTCGCTTCTTATTGAACTTATCGAAGCCTCTAATAGCTCTTCGCCATCAAAAATAGAATAAGAAACCCCAAATCTTGGCTGAGAATATATCGGCAAATATCTTTTATGATAAATGTTCGGCAGAGATAAAATTTTCTTACCAAAAATGTGGTAACTGGTTTTTTTGCTACAAACTTTACGAATTTCAAAAATTTTCACTTTATCTAAATTTTAACTTTTAGTTGCTGGCTTCGAGTCGATATAATAAATCAAATTCGGCTTGGGTCTAATTTTGGGTTAATTTTGAATTGCTGCGCGGCAAGTGAATTGAAGCATCTGCAATAGATTTTTTATTTTAAGAAAAATCGGCTTTTTCAATCGGTTTGGGTATGTTATTTTTAAAAACAGTAATACCAAAAATTTTTACTCTAAAAATTTGCTTCTTTATTAAAAAAAATAAAATTTTTTCGTTAAAAATTTTGAATCTAAATTCTTCTTCAAGGCCAATTCTGGCAATGTGCTTATCGATAATTTGTAGCTGATGCTTATCAAAAAATTTTCTCCAATTAATTTCTGAAAAAATTTAAAATTGACTTAATTTCAAGCCCAAAAATCTTTTTGGGCAATAGCTCAAAAAATATTTTTTTTAACTCAGGTGGGTTTGGATTTAGCTTAACAGCCCAAACCTTCAATAACGGAAAGCCGCTTTCAAGCAAACCGCAAATTAAACTCTGCGACATTACCGAAGATGTTTCATAATTTTTTTCAACCATCGATTCAACTTTAAATCCCGCTTTTAACAAAATTTGCGTTAGAGAAGTTTCGTATTTTTTAATCACATCATTTTTTGACTCTTCTTTTTTTACCGAAGAAAAAAATTGTTTAAAAATATCGCTTAAAAAAACTTCCTTACCAAAAACCATAAAATAGCTCTGGATATGACTTGCATAGCCTTCGTGGTTGATTGTCATGCCCCAAAAATCACAATCTTTTTTGGCCATTTTTTCAAAAACTGGCAAAAGCGGATTAACCAAATAACAAGAATCATTGGCAATAATTAGCTTGTCATAATTTTCTAGCTCGTTTTTCAAAAACTCAATTCCGCGTTTATAGCTTCCAAAATCATATTCTCCGTGCCTTTTGGCAATTACGTTTTCGCATAAATTTGATAATTTTTTTGTTTCGCTTTCGCGCAAATTGCAGTCGGAAACGAAGATTATTTTTGGAGAAATTTTTTTAAGCTCCGCCAAATATTCCACAACATAATCATCAACCAAGTTATCTTTGTCGAAATGAGCAAAAACGCTGATGTATTTTTGGGACAGTTTTTTCATTTTATCCCCTGCTACTGCCGTTTTTTTTAAAAGATTTTAGCCCAATCAAAAACGAAAAAGCTCCGCAAAGCTTGCCAATATTGGTTATAAAATTTTCTAAATCTGCTTTTAGGGCGCAAAATAAAGACTTAACAAAATAGACAAAAACAAATTTGAAAGCTGATCTTTTGGCGCGCAGATTTCCTTTTCTAATTTTTTTCCAATACATTTTTGACCAACTTAAGTGCCAGCCTTTTTTATAGATTGTTTTTAAACTGATTTGCGAAGATTTTCCTTCTAAGTGAAAAG
>CANEUK010000166.1 GCA_947441695.1 Rickettsiales bacterium | reverse complement strand
ACCCTCAAATCCTTTAACGGAGCTATGACCAGTTCTTGCCTTCTGACCTTTTACTCCCCTACCAGATGTTTTTCCCTTACCAGAGCCAATTCCTCTTCCTACTCTAGTTGAAGAGCTTTGTTTGATTTTTGGCAATTTTTGTAGAAAAAGAGACATAAAACCTACTTCCTAAATTAGTGATATTTTTAATATATGAAAAACTTTTTTAACCATTCCGAGAATAGAACCATTACAACAGTTGATAGTTTTTGAACTTCCAATTCCATTTAATCCCAAACCTAATAGTGAGGCAGTCTGCCTTCTATTTAACTTTGATCTGCTCTTGACCTGTTCGACAAGCAAGCTTTTATTTAGTAGATTATTTGTTTTAGTTTTCATTCTTTAGCTTGATTGATTGCAAAGTTTCTTTTTTTAATAACTTCCGAAATTTCTTTGGATCTTTTTTCTGCGATTAGCCTTGGGGATGTTAAGCTTTTTAAAGCTTCGAATGTTGCCCTAACTAAGTTATATGGATTTGATGTTCCAACTGATTTGGCAACAACGTCATGTATTCCAGCACACTCAAGAACAGATCGCATCGATCCTCCAGCAATAACTCCAGTTCCTGCTGAAGCTGACCTTAAATAAACTTTAGCTGAACAAAATTTTGTGAATGTATCGTGATGAATAGTTCTGTTCTCTTTTAGGTTAATCTTTATCATAGATCTCTTCGCCGCTTCAAAGGCCTTGTTTTTTGCATCAGAGACTTCAGTGGCACTTCCTTTTCCAAAGCCAACTCTACCACTTTTGTCTCCGACTACTACTAGAGCCGCAAAAGACATGTTCTTTCCACCCTTAACTGTCTTAGACACCCTATTAATTGCTACAAGCTTCTCTACTATTTCAACACCACTTTTTGGTGTATTAATGATTTTTTGTTGTTTTGACATCCTTTGATTTATAACTAAAATTTTGAAGACTAAAAAACAATACCAGATTCTCTGCAATATTGCGCAAAGACCTTAATTCTACCGCAGTAACTGTAAGCACCCTTATCAAAGACAACTTTTGTTTCTTTAGCTTCGGAGCAAATTTTGGCAAACTCTATTCCGCTAAGCTTGGCTTTCTCAATCCCGCTATATTTTTTGGTATTATTAAGAAAGTTACTAGAGAAGTAGGCCTTGGTATTCCCACTAGTATCGATTAGTTGGGCATTAATATTTTTATTAGATCTGTAAATAACGACTCTTGACCTCTGAGATTTGTTATTTTTACAGATTTTATTTCTAACTCTTAATTTTCTTCTATTTTTGCTGGAGATCATTTTATTTTTTCTTACCCTCTTTTCTTATGATTTTTTTACCAAAAAGCTTAATACCCTTACCCTTATAAGGCTCTGTTTTTCTAAAAGATATGATTTCAGCCAACGTTTGACCAACCAAGGTTTTATCACTTCCCGAGATAACGATAAAATTTGGTTTCTCAAAAGAGACTATAACACCGATAGGTGGAATATAAAATACCTCATGGCTGTATCCCAGAATAAGCACAAGAGATTCTTTTTCAATCGCTACTTTATAACCAACTCCATTTATTTCAACGACACCCTTAAATCCCTTATGAAGACCCGTAAGTATATTCTTTATGTTGCTTCTATCCATTCCAGAATACATAGAGAAATGATTTGGTAAGTCGTTAGCTGGATTCAGCTTTAATCTTTTATTACAAATCTCCGCTTTTACTTCGCGATTTAATTTATAATATTTTTTAGAATCTCCAGAAGAAAATATTATAAGATTTTTTTCAAAACTTAGTTCAATATTATTCGGGATATCAATTGCTAACTTTCCTATGCGAGACATTTTGAGTTAAAATTAAAATACTTTAAAAAGAATTTCTCCGCCAAGCTTTTTTACTCTAGCCTCATAATCAGGTAGAATTCCGTCTGACGTTGATATTAATGCAATACCCAAACCATTTTTGACGAGTGGAATATTTTTAAATTTGCAGTATATTCTCCTACCTGGTTTAGATATGGACTCTATTTTAGTGATTACTGGGCTACCCCGATCGCAGTATTTGAGATTTATGTCAAACGTTTCAAAATTTTCGTTTTTTGACGTGGTATAAGAAGTGAGATAACCTTCTTCTTTTAAAATTCGCAAAACTTCCCCTCTTAACTTCGAGGCTGGAGATTTTATGGTCTTCTTTTTTGCTAGATAGCCGTTTTTAATTCTGGACACTATATCAGAAACTGCATGATTTGACATTATTTTACCAACTTGATTTGATTAATCCTGGTATCTGACCCCAAGAAGCTAGATCTCTAATTGCAATACGGGATAGACCAAATTTTCTAAAATTACCCCTAGGTCTGCCACTAATAAAACATCTATTTCTATGCCTTATTCTAGATCCATTGCGCGGCATTTGAGATAATTTTATTTGAGCAGATAATCTCTCTTCAAAAGCTATGGATTCTGTTTTAGATATAGCAGCAAATTCAAGTCTTTTTTTACGATGAAGCAAGGAGAGATTTTTTCTTTTATTATTTTTTATGATTGATGATTTTTTTGCCATATAGTTTATTTAATTGGAAGATTTAGCTTTTTTAGTAGATATAAAGCTTCTTCTCTTGTTTTTGCAGTTGTGACAATATTTATGTTGAGGCCTAAAGCTTTTAATGAATTTTCCGTATCAGACTCTAGAAATATGGAGTTATCTCTTATTCCAAAACTATAATGGAAACTTTGATTAAAACCTTTTGAAGACAAACCCCTAAAGTCTCTTACTCTTGGAAGAGATATATTTATTAATTTATCCAAGAAATTATACATATTTTTTCTTCTTAATGTTACCATGCATCCGACTGGTATGTTTTTTCTTAGTCTGAAAGACGCGATTGATTTGCGGGATTTGGTTAAAACCGCTTTTTGTCCAGAAAGGGTTGATAATTGAGAAACTAGACTTAATAGCAACTTACTATCAGCATCATCAGCCTTTATTCCAATATTTAGACTTACCATTTTTAGTCTAGGAACTGCTAGGTCATTGTTATGTAAAAACTTTGTTTTTATGTCTTTGATAGATTCTTTGTATAATTTTTGAGTTAGGTTTTGCATTATTGTCATATAATTTTTTCACCAGTTTTTTTTAAAACCCTGTATTTTGATTTAAAAGTTTTTTTATCTATTTTTTCAATAAAAAATTTTATTTTAACAGGTTTTTGACTTTTAAAGTGTGAAATGTTTGAGACATGTAAGTACTTCTCAATTTTTGTTATTTTTCCAAGGCTATCTGAATTTGATT
>CANEUK010000165.1 GCA_947441695.1 Rickettsiales bacterium | reverse complement strand
TCCAAATTGGTGTGGCGGCAATTATTTGGTTGACAAAAAATATCCCAATAACGGATTGGCGTTGGCGCGAATGACGGCGCATATTACTTATCTTTCTGAAAACGCGTTGCAAAAAAAATTTGGGCGCAATTTGCAAAATAAAGATCATTTATCCTTCACTTTTGATCGCGATTTTAAGGTAGAAAATTATCTGCATTATCAAGGCTACAGTTTTGTTGAACGATTTGACCCAAATTCTTACCTTTATATTACCAAGGCGGTTGATTATTTCGATTTACAAACTGACTTTAACGGCAAACTAAGTAACGCTTTTTTAGATTTTGCTAAAAATAAAGACGGAAAATTTTGTATAATTTCATTTTCTGACGATTGGCTTTTTGCGCCATCAGAAGCAAAAAAATTAACCCAAGCTTTGGTGGCAGCTTCGGTAAATGTAAGTGCCGTAACTATCAACAGCAACGCGGGTCACGACTCTTTTTTAATTGAAAGCAGCGCGCTTAAAAACACCGTCAACGCATTCATCAACCAATAACTTGATATGACTCACAATATTGGTCAAAACATTGTTAAGCACCAAATTCGATATGATTTAGAAATTATTGCGCAGCTCATTAAGCCAAAATCAAAAGTTTTAGACATTGGATGCGGCGATGGCGAGTTGATGGAGTTTTTGCAAAAAAGCAAAAATGTTGATGCGCGAGGTTTAGAAATTTCGCAAGAGCAAGTTAGTCAAGTTTTGATGCGCGGGCTTTCGGCAATTCATGGAAACGCCGAAAATGACTTAAGTTTTTATCCTGATCGCAGCTTTGATTACGCAATTTTAAGCCAAACAATTCAGGCAACAAAAAATCCTAAAATAATTTTAGAAGAAATGTTGCGTATTGCAGAATTTGCCGTGGTTTCTTTGCCAAATTTTGCTCATTTTAAAAATCGATTTCATCTACTCTTTAAAGGCTCGATGCCAATTAACAAAACCATTCCTTTTGAATGGTTCGAAACTCCTAACATTCATTTTTGTTCGATAAAAGATTTTGAAAAATTATGCACAAAAATGGGGCTTTTTATCAAAGAAGAGGTTTTTTTAACTTCTAAAAGCAAGCTAACTGGGTTTTTGACGCACAAAATGATTGCAAATTTTTTTGCCGAATATGGAATTTTTTTAATCACAAAAAACGAATTTAAGGCAACCGCTCAAGAAGAATTTGTCTTTAAAAATAAATTGAAGCAAAAACTTGAACCAAAACTTTCGGCCGCGCCAAATGCGGCTCTAAACTCAACAAGCTAGATTTTGGCATGAAAAAACTTTGTTTAATCTTGTTAATTTTTTCATTCATTTCGTCTTGCGCAAGCAACAAAGAAACTCCAAAAAAATCATTTCGAAACTCTTCTGGCAAAAAATTTAAAAAAAATTCCAATAAGTTTTCCAATCGCACAAAACCTTCTGAATCAATGCAACCCGGAAAAGTTGAAGACGATAACAAAATTTTTAACAAAAATTCTGATTTAGAAGATGACCCAAATAGAGGTTATTTTAAAATTGGCGAACCTTACCAAGTTTATGGAATTTCTTACGTTCCGCAAGATTATGAAAGCTACGAAGAAACCGGAATTGCGTCTTGGTATGGCAAAAAATTTGATGGCAAAGAAACCGCCAATGGCGAAATTTACAAAATAGAAAACATAACTGCGGCACATCGAACTCTTCCGCTGCCTTCAATAGTTAAAATTACAAATTTAAAAAATAACAAATCTTTGATAGTTCGAGTGAACGACCGCGGACCATTCGCTAAAGAAAGAATTATTGACGTTTCTGAAAAAGTGGCTGATTTATTAGGTTTCAAAAACCAAGGAACAACTTCGGTTAAAGTTCAATTATTGCGAAGCGATACCGATCAGTTGCTAGAAGAATTAAAATCAAAAAATTAGTTAAAAAAAATCTTTTATTCAAATAAGGCAAATTAAAAATTGCCGCTGATTATTCGCTAAAAAATAACCCCAAATTTCTTCAATTTTAATGACTTACATAAACAAAAAAATCGATTTCAAAAAACTTCATCTCGAAACCCAAATGGTGCGCGGCGGCACAATTCGCTCTAACTTTGGCGAAACTTCTGAAGCAATTTTTTTAAATTCTGGTTTTGCCTATAATTCAGCCGAAATTGCCGAAAGCCGCTTTAATGGCGAAGCTCCGGGCTACGTTTATTCGCGATATTCAAACCCAAGTCTAAAAATGCTTGAAGATAAATTAGCTTTACTTGAAGAAGCCGAAAGTGCTTGCGTGGTTGCTAGCGGAATGGCGGCGGTATTTTCAGCAATTATGTGCCAAATAAAAGCGGGAGATCATTTTATTGCCTCAAGAGTTTTGTTTGGTTCGTGTTTTCACATTGCAACTAAAATTTTACCTAATTTTGGAATTGAGGTAAGTTTGGTTGACGCAACCAACGCTCAAGCCATGGAACAAGCTTTTAAAAAGAATACCAAATTGGTTTTTATTGAAACTCCGGCTAACCCAAATTTAGAAATTATCGACATTAAAATGGTGGCTGATTTGTGCAAAAAAAACGGCGCAAAGTTGATTGTCGACAATATTTTTGCCTCACCTTTTTGCCAAAAATCGTTAAAACTTGGCGCTGATATTGTGGTTTATTCAACCACTAAACATATGGACGGACAAGGAAGAAGTTTGGGAGGTTGCGTTTTGGGAAGCGAAAATTTTATCAAAGAAACTTTGCTACCTTTTCATCGCCACACTGGTTTGGCGCTAAGTCCTTTTAATGCTTGGGTGGTTTTAAAATCGCTTGAAACATTCGCACTTCGCATTCAGAGACATTGCGAAAATGCTCAAAAAATTGCCGAGTTTTTAGAAAAATCACCACAAAAAATTAAGCGGGTTTTTTATCCAACCTTAAAATCGCACCCACAATTTGAAGTGGCCAAAAAGCAAATGAATAAAGGCGGTTCAATGCTTGCTTTCGAAATTAACGGCAACAAAGAAAATACTTTTGCTTTTATGAATCATTTACAAATTATTGATATTTCTAACAATTTGGGCGACGCCAAATCGCTAATCACCCATCCAGCAACCACAACTCACTCAAATATTTCGCGCGACGAGCAAGAAAAAATTGGAATTACGCAATCGATGTGCCGCCTTTCTGTTGGGCTTGAACATGTTGATGATTTGATTGCCGATTTAAATCAAGCTTTAGAAAAAACTATACCAAAACATCTATCTCTTGATAGTGATAACGAAGTATTTTTGAGGAAAAATTGCGACTGAAAATGTAAGCTGTATCAAGTGATACAGCGTCATTTTCTGAACAAATTTTTACCAAAAAGACAAAGTTAGCACTAT
>CANEUK010000164.1 GCA_947441695.1 Rickettsiales bacterium | reverse complement strand
TAATTCCAACTGCAACCACAAGCGAAGAAGCCGCGTCAGATCTGGCGTGCCACGCATTTGCCACCAACATTGAAGAGCGCACTTTTTGGGCAATTTTTAACATATAACGAAACAAAATTTCTTTACAAAGAAGCGATCCTAAAGCCACCCAAAGCGCAATAATTTGAATTGGCGGCGCAACATTTGGCGAAATAATTTTTTGTCCAGCATTAATCAAAATTGCTAATCCAACCATCACAAGCGATATTCCCAAAAACAGCGAAGCCCCAGTTTCGTAGCGTTGATGACCATAATGATGATCGGCGTCGGCTTCTTTGGAGCTATGATGATTGGCAAATAAAACCACAAAATCAGACAATAAATCGGTTAAAGAATGAATGCCATCGGCAATCAAAGCTTGCGATCCTGCTAAAAATCCAACAATAATTTGCACCAAGGTAAGAAAAAAATTTACAGCCACGCTAATTAAAGTGCTTTTTTTGGCGGCTTGTTTTTTTTGCGGAGAGTTGATTTCTGGGGTTTGGCGGCTGTTCATGAATTACATATTTAATCAAATTCAACTTTTGAGCCGAATTTGGCAACCATAGAATTTCTTGCGCGCACGAGTAAATTGGCGCATCCGCAACAGATTTTTGGTTTTGTTTAAAGGAAATATTTGAGATTATTTTTGAAAAATTTTTCGCCCCAATTTTTGCAAAGTTTCTGCCAAATTTTCGTCAGAAATTTCTGCTGTTTTTTTTTGCAAAAAATCTTCTTTTTCTTTTGAAATCTTAATTTCGCTGTCTTTAAAGATTTTTAAGTTTTTTGGCTCTTGTTTGATAACGATTTTGAAAATTGATTTATATCCATAAAAAACAGCAATTCTTTCCAAAATAATTTCTGAATTATTTTCTAAAAAAAATCCTACTCCTGAGTTGTAAACACCAACTACTAGCCTGCCTTCAGAAACTTTGTTTTTTGAAAAACTAACCGATTTTGGGTAGCAAAATTGGGCATATTTTTTGCCGACAATTTCTTCCCAGTTTTTTACTAAATTATTAATCGCTCCAAATTCTTTTTTATTTCCCAAAAATAGCGGTTTTAAAAGATTGGTGATTTTTTGATCAATTGATTGAAGTCCAAAATTAGGTTTCATTTTTAGTTTTTTTTAAAAGCGATTCCAATTGGACAAAATACTAACTTTTTTAACAAAAAAACTTGGAAAATTTTTGTTAAAAGATGTTTTGGCTAAATTTAAATCTTGTTCATTGTCAAAAATTCCAAAACAAGTTGCGCCACTTCCGGTCATTTTTGCAATTTTAGCACCGTTTTTTTTAAGATTTTTTATGATTTCTAAAATTGCTTCAAGCTTTTCAATTGCTGGCTTTTCAAGATCGTTTGAAAAATTTTTTAACAAATAAAAAACGTTTTTTTCTAGTAGTTTTTTGGTAGAAATTTTTGAAGAAAATTCGCCCCTAAATTTTTTAAAAATATCATGGGTAGAAATTGCGATTTTGGGGTTGATAAGCAAAGCAGAAATTGGCGCAAATTCATTAAAATTTTCGATTATTTCGCCTCGACCTTTTACAATTGAAGCGTGATTTTCAAAAAAAAACGCGATATCGCTGCCAAAGTTTAGCGAAATTTTTTGCAGTTCAATTTTTGATAAATTTAAGGCGAAAATTTGATTTAAAGCTTGCATAAAAAAAGCGGCATTTGATGAACCGCCGCCTAATCCTGCGCCAACCGGAATATTTTTAATAATTTTGATATGAAGATTTTTTGAGATAGAAAATTTGATAGCAAAAAAATCTAAAATTTTTGTAAAAAGGTTTTCTTTTTCGTCAATTAAATCAGCAAATTCTCCGGTAATTTCAAGTTTAAAATTATTACTTTTTTTGACCGTTAATTCGTCGTGCAAATCTAAAAAAGCAAAAAGTGATTCAATTTCGTGAAATCCATCAAATCTCTTGCCAACAATTTTTAAAAATAAATTTATTTTGGCAGGAGTTTTGAAATACATTAATTTGACCAATTATTTGGTGTTAAGGGCTAATCCAAATTTGTTGCTGCCGCGCTTAATAAAAAGATATAGTTTTTTGCTTTGTTTGGTGGCGCTTAAAATTGCCTCCTTAAATTCCTCAACTGAAGAAATTGGTATTTGATTAATCGACAAAATAATGTCGCCCAAAATCAATCCTTTAGAGGCTGCTTCTGATTTTAGACTTATTTCGGTGATTAAGATTCCTTGAACGTTTGAATCAATATTATTGGCTTTTTTTAAAGATGAATTTAGGGCGGCAAATCCAATTCCTAGTATTTGATCGTTGGTTTTGGCGTTTAATTTTTTTTCTTGCGGTCGAACATTTTCAGTTTTTTTTGTCGCTTCGTCTTCGCGCAATTTTGAAACTTTAACTGGAATTATTTTGATTTTGCCTCGGCGAAAAACTGTTAATTTGATAATTTTTCCAACCGGATATTTAGAAATTATTTTGGGCAAAATTTTCATTTCATTCACTTCTTGTTCATCAATTTTTAAAATAATGTCAGTTGGCAAAACGCCCGCAATATCTGCTGGCGAGCCGCTTACAACTTCGTTGACAAAAGCTCCTTTGTTTTTTTCAATTTTAATGCTTTGAGCAATTTCTTCTGAAAGATCTTGAACCGAAACGCCAATCCAACCACGAACAACTTCGCCTTGATCTTTTAGCTGTTTAATAATTTGCATTACGCTGTTTGAAGGAATTGCAAATCCAATACCAACGCCGCCGCCATTTGGAGACAAAATCGAAGTACTAACTCCGATAACTTCGCCCTTTAAATTGAACATCGGACCTCCCGAATTGCCGTTATTAATGGCGGCATCGGTTTGAATGAATTCTTCTAGCTGCTTGTTATTTAGGTTTCTACCTTTTGCCGAAATAATTCCGGTCGAAACAGAAGATCCAAGACCATAAGGGTTTCCAATTACAATAACCCAGTCGCCAACTCGGCTTTTATTTGAATCGCCTATTTTAGAAAATTTTAAATCTTTGCCAGTTTCAATTTTTAGCAAGGCCAAGTCGGTTTTTTTATCAATTCCAATAATTTTTGCTTTATATTTTTCTGCGCCATTTAGTTGAACCAAAATTTCGCTGGCTTCTTCAATGACGTGGTTGCTGGTGATAATTAAGCCATCTTTTGAAATGATAAATCCCGAACCAAATTCTTGTGCGGCAGAAGAATTTGAGGTGATAGAAATATTAACAACTTTAGTAAGTAAATCTTCGACTATATCAGCAAAACTGCTCATCGCCATTTGTTTTGGCGAAGCGTAATCAAATTTTTCTTGGGATTTTTCTTGAGCAAAGGCAAAAGAAGAGATAAAAACAAAGCTACAAAATAAAATTTTTTTAAGATTATT
>CANEUK010000163.1 GCA_947441695.1 Rickettsiales bacterium | reverse complement strand
ATCCAGATTGCAAAAATGTGATGCAACTTTTTGACAAAGATAATTTTGCCGATGGCGAAGAAGGTGAAAAAAAGCCACAATTTGAACCAAGAAGTTTGGGTGTTGATTTAAAAACCGGTTTTGAGGTAATGGTAAAAATTGGACCTTATGGGCCTTACTTAGAATTGATTGGAAGCGAAATTGCCTCTGAAAAAAAATCTGAAGAAAAAACCAAAGAAAAAGAAGAAAAAGATTCTAAAAAGTCAAAAAAAACTACTACAAAAAAACCACCTAAAAAAGAAAAAGTTCAAAAGGCTAAAAAACCAAAACGCATTTCAATTCCAAAAAATATCGATCCAAATTCTATCGACCTAAAAGCCGCAGCTGATTTGTTATCATTGCCGCGCGAAGTTGGAATTCATCCAGAAACTGGTGAAAAAATTGTAGCAAATATCGGGCCATTTGGACCTTATTTGCTTCATAATAAAAAATTTACCTCGGTTAAAGAAGATAATATTTTAGAAATTGGTTTAAATCGCGCGGTTGATGTTATTGCTAGCGCGGCAGCAAAATTTTTGGCTGGCGGTAGCAAAAAAAGAACGGGAAGATTTTCTAAAAAAATCAAAAAAACTTCTTAAAAAAAATGTCAAAAGAAATAACTACCAAAGTTGATATTTTGGATGAAAAAAGCGAAAATTCAGTCAAAAATTTAGAAAAATTTTTAGAAACAAAGCCCGAAGCAATTATTTTTTGTCAGAGTAAAAAAAATAATCCAAATTATTTTTCGATAATTTTTGCTAATCAAAAATTTTTTGAAACTTTCGATATCAGCAAATTTAATACAGTTGGGAAAAATTACGATTTTCTTTTTAGTGATCTTGATTTGAATTATTCCTCAAGAGATCATCAAGAATATGTGCATTTAATAAAGTCGGTTAAAGATTTGAAGCCTTGTTTGGCTTCTATTACAATTCCAAATCACAAATCAAAATTAAGTAAAATTAGGCTTAAAATTAACTTTCAACCTCTTGATTTGGGTAATAATAAAAACCATTACGCAACTTTTAGTTTTGAAAAAACTGAAGCAATAAATGATGAAAAGATAGATTCAAAAGAAGAGTCAAAAACTGCAACAGTTTTGTTAAAAAATTTAGAAAGAGCTTTACGCAACGAACAAGTATTGCGCGAGGTTGGATCTTTCATTATTTCTGACTTACCAATCCAAGAAATTGCTCAAAAAATTGCTAAAGTTTTGTGCGAACATTTAAAAGTTGATAGATGTTTAATACATGATTACCGAAACGGGCAAACTAGTTTTGTGGTCGAACATCAAAATGAATATACGGCAAAAATACTTGATAATAAACAAGAAGATAACCTGAAAATGCTGGTTGATTATATTAACTTTCAAAACCACTTTTTTGAGCGTTATGGCAACAAAGAAAAGAAAAACGCGCTTTTTTTAATTGAAGATGTGGAATCGGATCAAAATTTTGAAAAAATCAGACCGATTTGCGAAAAATTTTCTATTGCCTCGCAAATTGCCGTTACAACAATTTTTAATAAAAAAGTTAATGGCGGAATTTACATTCATCAATCTGATAAAAAAACTTGGTTAACCGACGAAATTGAGTTGCTAGAAATGGTAGCAAATCAATTTTCAATCGCAGTTGACAGATCTGAGTCAATCGAGCGAGTTATGGTGGCAAACCATTCTTTAATGGAGCGCACCTCGCAATTAAAAGAAGCCTTAAAACAAGAAAAAGAAATGCGGCAAATGCAAAATGAGTTTGTGGCTTTGGTGTCGCACGAATTTAAAACTCCCTTGCAAATAATTGACGGAACCAGAGAACTTTTGGTTAGAAAAATTAAAAACCTTAACATTGTAGATGATTCTCTAAATAAGGCTTTTGAGCGCATTAAAAGCGGCATTCAAAGAATGAATGGCCTAATTCATAGCACACTAAATTTAGCCAGAATGGAAAGTGGCGAAGGTAAAATAAAGGTAGAAAAACAAGTTTTTGATCTCAAAAATTTTGTCTTCGAAATAATTGAAAAAAATTCCAATTTAGCAATCAATAAACAAATCAAAATAATCACTAAAATTGACGAATTGCCAACTGAATTTGAAGGCGATCCAAAGCTTTTAGATCATTCAATTACTAACATAATTTCTAACGCCATCAAATATTCAAAAAACAACACTTCCGTTAAAATTATTTCTAAATCTAATAGAAAAAAAGTTGCTTTGCGCGTTATTGATCAAGGAATTGGAATTCCAAAAGAAGATTTGGCAAATATTGGTCAAAAATTCTTTCGTGCCAAAAATACTTTGGCGGTTGCGGGAACTGGAATTGGGGTTTATTTAACCAAACATTTTATTGAGCTGCACGAAGGCAAAGTTTTAATTGAAAGCGAAGTTAATGTTGGAACTTCAGTCACAATTACATTGCCAAATCGATATACCTAATCAAATCCATTATGAAAAAATATTTTTCACAATTTTTTGCAATTTATTTGCTGTTTTTTTCAGAATTATTTGCCAAAGAATCCGATAAATTTCCTAATTTTTCAGGAAATGTTTTGATGCAATTTCAAGCTGATCGAATTTTATCAACCAACAAAGAAGGTATTTCGGCAAATAACGCTTTTATTTACGTAGAACCAAATATCTCGCTCAATCTCGATTCAAATTGGTCTATTAAAACCGATTGGAGAATTCAGCCCAACAAAGTTTTAACCACAAGAAACAATCAGTTTCCAGAAAGATATCGCACTTTTTTGCAAAAAGATCGTGGTCTTAATTTGCAAGATACGGGGTTATTAATCGAAGAGCTAAAACTGCACTTTGAAAATGACGACATTAAGTTTTTTGCTGGAAAATTTGACCCATCTTTTGGAGTGGCTCATAACAAAGCAAAAAGAATTGGTGTTTTTACTTCGCAATTTACCGAAGACTATAACCTTAGAGAAAAATTGGGAGCTGGTATTACCGCCTTGCTAGAAAATAACGAAATTACTCTTAACACATTTATCAACGACACCACTTCGCTTAGTCAAAGTGGCTTAAATAAACGTGGTCAAGCCAGAAAACAAAGCGGAATTGCTGGCAACGCTGGGGTTTTATCTTCATATTCATTTTCAATGAATGGTGAAAATTTTTTTGGTTTTGAAGATTGGATTTACAATTTTGGTTATAGAAACTTGGGCGTTGGCAAAACCGATATATCCACAAGAGAAAAAGGTTATGTTTTTGGTTCAGAATATTTATACAAAGTTGGAGCGCGCTCTTCAGTGATTCCATTTTTTGAGGCGGTAAAAATTGATAATTTTGCCGGTCAGAAAGGTCGCAATGCCATTTACACAACAACGGCTTTAATTGGAAGATATGTCAATTGGACTTCATCCATTTCACTTTT
>CANEUK010000162.1 GCA_947441695.1 Rickettsiales bacterium | reverse complement strand
CTGTGTTCACTTTTTCTTGCTCTGTGTTCAATTTTTTTTGCTCTGCGCCCACTTTATTTTGAGCCTTTTGGATGTCTTTTTCTTTTTTTAAGGGCTTCTTCTGAAGAGCTTTTTGCATCTTCTAATTCTTTTTGTGCCTTTTCTAAACCTTCATTTGCTGTTTTTAAATTTTTTTCTGCCGTTTTTAATGTTCCTTTTGCCGTTTTTAATGTTCCTTTTGCCGCTTTTAGTTTTTTGGCTATTGTTTGTAAAATTGTTGTTGGTTTATCTGACTCTAATTTATTGGCATCGTAAAATTTTCTTTGTTCTGGGCTAAGCTGGTCTGGTTTAAATATTTCCTTTACCGATTTTGCTGCTGCTTCTGCAAATCCAAAAAATTTCATTTTTTAAAAAAAATTTAGTTGATAATTTCTGTTTGGTAGAATTGTTCAATTGATTTTAGTCGTTCTGTGGCAAGTTGTTTTCGCCATTCTTCTTTTTTTGCAAATTCGTCTAGTTGCGCGCCATTTAGTTTGGCTTGCCTGTTTAAAATTTCTTTAAGCGAAGTTTTTTTGCCGTTTTTGATGATGTCAAAAAGCACCAAAAAATTGGTGGTTCGTCCTTCGCCGCCGGCGCAATGAACATAAAGTTTTTTATTGCTTGGCAGGGTTTTGATAAATTTAACCATTTCTTCTAATTGCTTGGCGTTTGGGGCTGAATAGTCTCGAACTGCAAAGCGTTTATATTCAAACCCAAACTTCTCAACCAAACTTTTTTCAGTGTCAATAGTTTTTATTTCAACAATTTTTGGCGAAATTTCTAGATACCAGCCGTTGACGGGTTCTTTGCTTAGAATTTGGTTGATAATTATTTTTTGGCCTTGCTTTGCGGCGTTGAGCAACATTTTTTCTTCAGCCATAATTTCTTGAGGGCTTTTGTTGTTGTTGGTTTGGTCGAAAGGTGCGCGCCAACTAACCGCTTCGCCATTAATTAAGCCGTGGCTTTCGCGGCGCAAATCTACGACAATAATTTTGTCGTTTGGATATGTTTGGCGCACTTCTTTAAGCTGATTTTCAGAAAATTCGCCGCTGGCAATGGCATTGATTTGAAGATGCGAAAGATCGCGAAAATTTTTGGGTAAATTGCTTTTTGGGTTTTGGGTTTTGTCGTAAAAAAGCAAAGTTGGTTCAAGAGCAAATGATTGCGACATGTTGAAAATAAAGGTTAAAACAATGATTGGCTTAATTAAATTTGACAAAAGTTGAATTTGAGTTGGTTTTGAATTGCTCACGCGCCGAATAAATCGGGGAATCCGCAATAGATTTTTGATTTTTGATAAAAATTATGATTTTGAATCAAATTTGGTATAGGGCTTTTGTTAATTAATTATTTCTGCTTCATACATTTTTTTGTAGAAAGAGTTTTGGGCAATTAAACTTTGGTGCGAGCCGCTTTCGGCAATTTGTCCGTCTTTTAAAAAAATTATTTTATCGGCGTTAATCACGCTTGAAAGTTTGTGGGCAATGGTGATTACGGTTTTGTTTTGGGCAAGCGTTCTGATTGCTTCGACGGTTGTTTTTTCGCTTTGATTATCAAGCGCCGAAGTTGCTTCGTCGAGCAACAAAATTGGCGAATCTTTGATAATGGCGCGAGCAATTGCAATTCGTTGGCGTTCGCCACCCGAAAGTTTAACGCCTTTTTCGCCAACAAAATTATGTATTTTTTGCGGCAAATTATTGATAAAATTTAGTGCCGAATTTTGGTCGATTATTTTTTCGACATCTTGCGCGGTGATTGATTTGTCTACGTAGGCGATGTTTTCAAAAATTGTGCCAGAAAAAATAAAGCAATCTTGCGAAATGTAAGAAAAATTTTGGCGCAAATTTTGAAAAGACAAATTTTTTATATCGGTTTTGTTAAGCAAAATTGAGCCAGAATTAACATCGTAAAAGCGCAATAAAAGCTGCAAAATTGTGCTTTTACCAGATCCGCTTGAACCAACAATGGCAATTTTTTCACCTTTTTTTATTTCTAAATTGAAGTTTTTTAGCACCGAAAAATCTTTTCTGCTTGGATAAGCAAAAGAGACGTTTTCGAAGTTAATGGTGATTTCTTGAGGGTTTTTTAGGAGCTGCGGAAATTCAATTTGCTTAACTGGCGAATCAATTTGTAGCAAAGCAAAAATGCGCGCACTTGCCGCCGAAGCGCTTTGCATTTGACCAGAAATTTGACTTAGCGAAACCAGCGAAGTTGCGGTGATTACCGAATAAAAAATAAACGAAGAAAGTTCGCCCGAAGTAATTTTGCCGTTTAAAACGTCGTGGCCGCCAACCCACAAAACAACCGCAATTCCGCCAAAAGCCAGCGCAATTACCAATGCCACCATCAAAGATTTGAGGCGAATTTTTTCTAAGGCAATTTTTAGCGAAACATCGACAAAACCAAAAAAATTGCGCGCTTCTTTTTCTTCGCACAAATAAGATTGAATGGTTTTGATGCCGTTAATTGATTCTTCGATGTGCGCGCCAACTGACGCCAAAGATTCTTGCGCTTGGTTGGATAAGTTTTTTACTTGCTTGCGTAAAAAAATTATTGGCGCAATGGCGGCCGGAATGAGCAAAATAGAGATTAAACTAAGTTTGCTGCTGGTGAAAAACAAAAAGCAAATTCCGCCAAAAAAGAACAAAGAATTGCGTAAAAAAAACGAAATGCTGTTTGAAATTATGTTGTAAAGCAAGGCGGTATCAACGGTAAGACGCGAAATAACGTCACCAGTTTTGGTGATTTCGAAAAATTCAGCCGAAACGTGAATGATGTGATTATAAACTTTTTTGCGTAAATCGGCGATGACTTTTTCAGTCACCGCATTGACCAGCGACGAGCGAAAATAGCCAGCAACCGCCATAATTATTACGGCAAAAATAAAGGCGATTAAAACCAAATTTAAAAAGAAGCGATTTTGAGCAACAAAACCCAAATCGATTAAGTATTTAAGAGCCTTGCCAAAAAATAAAACCATCAACGCGGTTGAAAGCAAAGACAAAAAAGCAAAAAATATTTCGCGTTTGTAAGGCTTAAAAAACGGAATTAATTCTAACAGATTTTTGCTGGATGTTTTTGATGATTTCATTTTTCAAAGATTTGAATGCGAATATATCAAATTCAAACTTTGTTTGAATTTGGGTAGTTTTGAATTGCTACGCAACGAATAAATCGTTGCATCCGCAACAGATTTTTGGTTTTAAAAGTCGACTTATTTGATTATATCAAATTTGACTTAAGTTGAATTTGGCAACCATTGAATTGCGAATATATCAAATTCAAACTTTGTTTGAATTTGGGTGGTTTTGAATTGCTTCTATCTCAAATTCAAACTTTGTTTGAATTTGGGTGGTTTTGAATTGCTTCGCAACGAATAAATCGTTGCATCCGCAACAGATTTTAGTTTTTAAAATTAG
>CANEUK010000161.1 GCA_947441695.1 Rickettsiales bacterium | reverse complement strand
TGAATCTTTTTGAAAATTCTTAAAAGAAATTTAGTGATTTTTAGAGATGGGTGGTAGGTTTTTCAGAGCGTCCTTAAATTGCTTTTCAATTAAAAAAGTAAATGCGGCTAAATATTTTGTTGATTGTGCCTATGTTTGCTGATGAATATACTTAAATTAACCAACTTCGTCTTTTTGGCAAAAACATTCTTGAAGAATGACTTTGTATTACTTGATAAATCTTACATTTTTTGTCACAATTTTTCTTTAAAAATACTCTACTGGTTAATAATATAAATTCTTAGTTTGGTATAAATTATTGTTTGGCTGAACTTTTCAATACAACAAAATTATCTTCAAAAAAACTATTGTAATATTTGTTTTTCCTTTTGATTATCTGAATAAAAAAACAATTAAACTTTTCTTAACTATTCAAGATTTGCAATTTTTAAAATCTTTTACGACCAACCTCTAACTCGTGCTAAAAAAACTCAGTTAGAGATGATAGTTTTAAAAACTATATTTAGTCAATTCCCAACAACCCAATACGAAAAACTTGCAAAACTAAATGTGCAAATTCAAATGGAATTGTTCTTCTTCCAAAGACATTTTTTAGATTAAAATTCAAGTTTCAGGATAGGGGAACTGCATAGAAAAAAACTTTTAAAAAACCAAAACTTTACTATTGCAAAGTATTTTTTTACTTTAAGAATCAAACTCTATTAGTTTTAAAAAAATAAATTTTTACATTGCTATTTCAGTTCAAAGCAAACTCCTTAGTAATCAAAAAATCCGACAAAAGGCTTTTTGCTATTTCAAAAATTTAAATCACAAAAACATTTAAGTATTTTATGTAAAAAAATACTAAAAATTATTAACATAAAAAATTTGGCAAAAAATATGACCAAGCAATCTTTCAAGCGTAATAAACCACACGTAAATATAGGAACAATAGGTCACGTAGATCACGGAAAAACCACCTTGACTGCAGCAATCACGACTTATTTATCTCAAAAAGGTCTAGCTGAAAAAAAAGGATATGATCAAATTGATGCTGCCCCAGAAGAAAAAGAGAGAGGAATTACTATAAATACCGCCCACGTAGAGTACGAAACAATAAACAGACATTATGCTCACGTTGACTGTCCGGGTCATGCTGACTATGTAAAAAATATGATAACTGGTGCTGCCCAAATGGATGGTGCAATACTCGTAGTTTCAGCTGCCGATGGACCAATGCCACAAACACGCGAACACATTCTTCTTGCAAAACAAGTTGGTGTTCCTGCGATTGTTGTCTTTTTAAACAAAGTTGATCAAGTAGACGACTCTGAGCTTCTTGATCTAGTTGAGATGGAGGTCAGAGACCTTTTAACAAAATATGATTTCCCAGGTGATAAAATACCAGTAATAAAAGGTTCTGCGTTAAAAGCTCTTGAAGGAGACACTTCTGAGATTGGCGAGGGATCGATCCAATCCTTGATGGATGCTATCGACTCCTATATTCCAGAGCCAAAAAGACCAATAGATCAATCCTTCTTAATGCCTATCGAAGATGTTTTTTCAATCTCCGGCCGCGGAACGGTAGTCACTGGAAGAATTGAGAGGGGAATAGTAAAGATTAACGAAGAGCTTGAGATAGTTGGAATAAAAGCAACTCAAAAAACCACTTGCACAGGAATAGAAATGTTCCGCAAACTACTTGACGAAGGAAGAGCTGGAGATAATGCTGGCGTTCTTTTAAGAGGAACTAAAAAAGAGGATGTTGAGAGAGGTCAAGTTCTTTGCAAACCGAACTCAATCACTCCTCATACCCAATTCGAAGCAGAAGTTTATATTTTAAACAAAGATGAGGGGGGTAGACACACTCCATTCTTCAAAAATTATCGCCCACAGTTTTACTTCAGAACAACTGACGTGACTGGATCGGTAACTCTTCCAGAAGCAGTAGAAATGGTAATGCCAGGAGATAGTGCAAAGCTAGTTGTTGAGCTAATATCTCCGATAGCCATGGAAGAAGGTCTAAGATTTGCTATTAGAGAAGGTGGGAAAACCGTAGGAGCAGGAGTTGTTTCTAAGATTATAAAGTAAAAAATGAAAAATAAAGAGAGCATCAAAATAATACTTGAATCGTTTGATCAGCTTATTTTAAGTAAATCAGTAAGTGAAATAATTGGAACAGTAAAAAGAAGTGGAGCTGGACTAAGCGGACCAATTCCACTACCGACAAAAATACAAAAATTCTGTCTCATAAAGGGCCCACACGTTGATAAAGATTCAAGAGAGCAGTTCGAAATTAGGTCCTCAAAAAGACTAATAATAATATCTCCAACATCTCAGACTGTGGATGCCCTTATGAAGCTAAGCCTCTCTGCTGGAGTTAGCATAAAAATTGCAATAAATGGAGCAAAGAACTAATCATGTTAAAGCTGGTAGGGGAAAAAATCGGTATGTCCCATTTTTTTAGTGAAAATGGTTCTATGGTCGCATTAACTCTTTTAAAAATACACGAAGGAACCGTCATCGATTTATCAGTTAATGAAGAAGAAAATTATTGTAACCTAGTTTTGGCTTTTGAAAAAGTAACTAATTCAAAAAAAATCAAGAAACCCCTTCTTGGATTATTTAGAAAAAAAACACCCGATAGTTTCTTTAAAAAAATAAAAGGATCGAGAATAAGAAATAATTCCATACTAAAAATCGGAGACCTTATAAATATCAATAGCGTAGCCAAAATTGGAGACAAAGTTAATGTATCCTCCGTTACTATTGGAAAAGGTTTTTCTGGAGTGATGAAAAGATGGAATTTCTCTGGATTAGAAGCTTCTCACGGGGTCTCTCTTTCTCATCGATCTCATGGATCAACTGGTCAAAGACAGGATCCTGGGAAAACTTTCAAAGGAAAGAAGATGGCTGGTCACATGGGAGTTAAACGAGTCACAGCAAGAAATTTAGAGATAACTTCAATTGATAAAGAAAAATCAGTCATAGGCATCAAAGGATCTATCCCAGGAAACTCTGGTCAAGAGGTAGTTATTAAAATTTTTAGAAACCTTTAAAAATGAAATCGTTAACTTTAAAAAACCTAGATCTTTCGAAAAACGAACTATCATATTTTGAAGAAGAGATATCTAACTACCTAGAAGTAAAAAATCTAAAGTCTATATCTTACGCAATTAGGTGGCAATTAGCAAAAAGAAGATCTGGATCTGCTAAAGTAAAAGCTATGTCAGAAATTTCTGGAACCACTGCAAAGCCTCATAAACAAAAAGGATCTGGCAGAGCGCGCCAAGGTAGCAAAAGATCAGTTCAGTTTGTTGGTGGAAGGACTTGTCATGGACCAACCCCCCGCGACTTTAACTTTACTATACCTAAAAAAATAATTAAAAAAGCCTTATCCGATGCAATAAAAACAAAATTGATTCAGGATAAAGTAATTGTATTCTCAAATTCTGATAAAATTACAAAATCGTCCAAGCTGGCCTCTGGTCTGAAGGATAACAAAATATCTAAAGCCCTACTTGTGTGCGAAAAAAAAGATTATAATCTCGTTAAATATGGAAGTAACTTAGC
>CANEUK010000160.1 GCA_947441695.1 Rickettsiales bacterium | reverse complement strand
CAAAGTCAGAAAAACTTTAAGCGGCTCAAAATCTCGATTAATTGGGCCAAATTGTCCCGGCGTTATTACCCCAAGCGAATGTAAAATTGGTATCATGCCGGGTCACATTCACAAAAAAGGTTCAATTGGAATTGTGTCGCGTTCTGGAACTTTAACCTACGAAGCAGTTCATCAAACCACCAAAGCTGGCTTTGGTCAAAGCACTTGCATTGGAATTGGCGGAGATCCAGTTAACGGAACCAATTTTATCGATTGTTTAGATATGTTTTTATCTGACGCCGAAACTCAAGCCATGATCATGATTGGCGAAATTGGCGGCACCGACGAAGAAGAAGCTGCCGATTTTCTAAGGCTTGAAGCCAGAAAAGGACGCAGCAAACCATGTGTTGGATTTATTGCTGGCAGAACCGCGCCAGAAGGTCGCAGAATGGGTCACGCTGGTGCGATAATTTCTGGCGGAAAAGGCGGTGCTGAAGGAAAAATCGAAGCAATGAAATCGGCAGGAATTATGGTTTCTGATAGTCCAGCCACACTAGGAGAAACCATGGTAAAATTACTAAAAAAATAACCAAAAACTTTTAACCCAAAAAAAACTAGGAGAAATATGAACGACCGCAAAAAAGCCCTTGATGCAGCACTAGCACAAATTGATAAAGAATTTGGCAAAGGTTCGGCCATGAAATTTGGCTCACGACCAATTACCGACATCGAAGTTATTCCAAGCGGATCTTTGGCGCTTGATTTAGCCCTTGGAGTTGGAGGATATCCACGCGGCAGAATTATTGAAATTTATGGGCCAGAAAGCTCTGGCAAAACAACATTAACTTTACACGCCATTTCTGAAGCACAAAAAGCCAACTTGTCTTGCGCCTTTATTGACGCCGAACACGCTTTTGACCCAGCTTATGCTAAAAATTTAGGAATTAATTTAGACGAAATGATCATCTCTCAACCCGATAATGGAGAGGCTGCCCTAGAAATTGCTGACACGCTAATTCGTTCTGGCGCGGTTGATTTGATCGTTGTTGATTCTGTCGCAGCTTTAGTTCCGCAAGTTGAGCTTGAAGGTGGCATGGGCGATAATCAAATGGGATTGCAAGCGCGTTTAATGAGCAAAGCCTTGCGCAAACTCACCTCAACCGTCTCTAAAAGCAACGCTACCGTAATTTTCATCAATCAAATCAGAATGAAAATCGGAGTGATGTTTGGTTCTCCCGAAACCACAACTGGTGGAAATGCGTTAAAATTTTATGCCTCAATTAGGCTGGATATTCGCCGTGGAACCGCAATCAAAGATCAAGAAGAAGTTTTGGGCAACGAAACAAAGGTAAAAGTTGTAAAAAACAAAGTTGCTCCACCTTTTAGAACGGCAGATTTTGAAATTATTTATGGCGAAGGAATATCGCGCGCGGGTGAAGTAATTGACTTAGCGGTAAAACACGAAGTCATTGAAAAATCTGGTTCATGGTACGCCTATAAAGGCAATAAAATTGGGCAAGGCAAAGAAAATGTTAAAACTCATTTAAAAGAAAATCCAAAACTGGCTGAAGAATTAGAAGATTTGGTTCGTGATAAACTTGGTGTTGCTAAACATAAAAAAGCACGCGAAAAAGCTGACCAAAAATCTGAAGAGTCTTTGCAAAAAAAAGCGTAAAAAAACGCTTCCTAAAAACAGGTTCTCAAAAAAAATCTTGCTTTGCAGATTTTATAATTTTGAGCTTTAACGCTCTTAACTCAAACGAGTTTTGAATAGCTTCAAAAAAAAGCAAAATTAAAAAATGCAAAAGCGGTTTTAAGACAAATAACAAAAAGAGGTTTTAAGACAGGTTCTTAAAACCTCTTCTAAATGCAAGTTGTCTTCGAAAAACAACAAGGCATTAAAACGCACCCGTAGCTCAACTGGATAGAGCACCTGACTACGGATCAGGAGGTTTGGAGTTCGAATCTCTTCGGGTGCACCAACTCTTTTTTTTTAGAAACTTTTAGATAATTATTTCTAGAACCTGTCTTTAAATTTATTTGATTTTAGATTTTGGCATATTTTAAGCGCTTTTTTAATAAAATTATGAGGAATATCTGGATATATTTCGAATAATTTTATTAAAAAATAAGCCAAAATAGGACTAAATATGGAATCAAATAAATTTAAAGACAGGCTCTAGGCCTTCCTTTCAATCTTCAAAACAAAAAACCATGAAAGTTTATTACGATTCTGATGCAAATTTAAGTATCATTAAAGCTAAAAAAGTTGCCATTATTGGCTATGGTTCTCAAGCCCACGCGCACGCCCAAAATTTACGTGATTCTGGAGTTGTTGAGGTAAAAATTGCCCTTCGCGAAGATTCTTCTTCAATTAAAAAAGCACAAAATGCTGGATTCGAGGTTTTAACAAACGCTGCCGCAGCCGCTTGGGCTGACTTGGTAATGATTTTAACACCAGATGAGTTGCAAGCTGAAATGTATGAAAAAGATTTGCACGCAAACATGAAGCAAGGTGCTACATTGGCTTTTGCGCACGGTCTCAATATTCACTTTAAATTAATTAAGCCGCGTCAAGATTTAGATGTAATCATGATTGCGCCAAAAGGTCCCGGACACACGGTTCGCGGCGAATATATCAAAGGCGGCGGCGTTCCATGCTTGGTTGCGGTTGCTCAAGATAAGTCTGGAAATGCTTTGCAAACCGCACTTTCTTATGCTTCGGGAGTTGGCGGTGGCAGATCTGGAATTATTGAAACTAATTTTAAAGAAGAGTGCGAAACCGATTTATTTGGCGAACAAGCCGTTTTATGCGGTGGGGTTACCGCTTTAATTCAAGCTGGTTTTGAAACTTTAACCGAAGCTGGATACGCGCCAGAAATGGCTTATTTTGAATGCTTGCACGAAATGAAGCTGATTGTTGATTTATTATATGAAGGCGGAATTTCTAATATGCGCTATTCAATTTCAAATACGGCCGAATATGGCGATGTAACTCGGGGCCCGAGAGTTGTAACATCTCAAACCAAAGCCGAAATGAAAAGAATTTTAAACGAAATTCAAAGCGGCAAGTTTGTTGAAGAATTTATGGCAGAAAACAAATCTGGCAAAAAAAATTTTGACACTTTGCGCGCACAAGGTCGCGCTCACCCAATTGAAGCTACGGGTGAAAAACTTCGCTCAATGATGCCTTGGATTGGAAAAAACAAACTAGTCAACAAAACCGCCAATTAATGTCTGAAAGCCTCTCAATTGTCATTCTAGCTGCCGGAAAAGGCACGCGCATGAAATCTGATTTGCCAAAAGTTTTGCACAAAGTGGCTAATCGCGAAATGCTTAATTTGGTAATTGATGAGGCAAAAATTTTACAGCCAAAAAATATCACGATTGTGGTTTCTGAAGAAATGAAAGATTTTCAGGAAAAAATTCTACAATCTCACCTCGATGCACAAATTTCTTTTATCTTGCAAAAGCAGCGCAACGGAACGGCGCATGCGGTTTCAACAGCTTTAGAAAATTTAATCGATTTAGGTGAAAAACTTCTAATTCTCTACGGCGATACACCCCTTATTTCATACATTTCTTTGCAAAAAATGCTCAAAAAGCTTGATGAATTTTCATTGTGCATTTTG
>CANEUK010000159.1 GCA_947441695.1 Rickettsiales bacterium | reverse complement strand
TTTGTTCATCAGAAGAGAAAAATTCCATTCATTTTCGGCAACAGCTTCTGCCAAAGAAACCGCCGCTTCGTTAAAAGATTTTACAATGACGCCGCGAATTGCTTGACGCACCGTAATTTTATCTCCTTCTTTTAAGCGCAAAGTATTTGATTTATTAACCTTGGAAATTTCTTCGCCACGAGCCGAAACTTTTATTTCTTGATCAAGGTTCAACTCTTTATTTTCAATGGCTTCGAAGGTTAAATAAAGCGTCATCATTTTTACCAAAGACGCTGGATAAGCAATTAAGTCGGCGCGTTTTTGAAACAAAATTTCACCAGTTTTTTCTTCAAAAAACACCGCTGAATAATTTTTTCCACAAGGTTTTTGAGAAAATTTTTCTTGAGCCAAGTTTTCTTTGGTCGATTTTTCTTTGGCTGGCTTTTCTTGAGTCACTTTTTGTTTGGGCGATTTCTTTTTAGCCAAATTTTCTTTCCTTAGATTTTCTTTGGTCGACCTTTTTTTGGCTGACTTTTTCTTGGTTGATTTTTCTTTGACTGACTTTTCTTGAGTCAATTTTTGTTTGTGCGATTTCTTTTGAGCCAAGTTTTCTTGGGCTTGAGCGCCAAAACAAAAAAGGCTAATCGCCAAAACAAAAACTCTAAAAAAAACTTTTTTCATTAATAAAATTTAATTGGTTTTAAAAAGGCTCACAAAAAAGCTTTTCATTAAAAAATAGAGCCTGTCTTAAGATCTTTCTTTTTGCCCTTGTTCAAGTTTAAAGACAGGCTCTAGTAATTTTCGCACCCAAAATTTCTAAAACAGCTTTTGAGCTAGATTTTTCAAGGCTTCCAAGCCCCATCATTTTTAAGGCAATTTGCGAATCATTAATTTGTTTTTGCGCCAAACTTTTATCATCAATCAGCTTTTCCAAAGCACTAAAAATTTTTGGTGCGTGGCAATTTTTTTGCAACATTTCGCAAATTACTTCGCGGTTTAGAATTAAATTTATCAAATTAGCGAATTTGATTTTTACCATCAGCTTAATCAAAAAATGGGTTAAAAAATTTATCTTATAAGCAATCAAAAGTGGAACCCGATAAAGCGACAATTCAACTGCGTTGGTGCCCGATTTTGCCAGCGCAAAATCGCTCGCAAAAAACGCTGCTTCTTTCTCTTCTTTTTCAACCAAAACATATTCAACTTTTAAGTTTTTTGCCATTTCAAAAACCAAACTACGCGTTTTTTCAACCAGCGGAATTAAAACTTTTAAATTTGGCTTTTTTTGCGCCAACAAATTGATGGCGCCGATAAATTCGGGGAAAATTTTTTTAACTTCGCCATTTCTACTTCCGGGCATCAAACAAACAACCACATCGTTTGGCGCGATAAAATTTTTTTGTCTAAAAGTTAAATTTTTAATAGATTTAAGCCCAAAATCTGGCGCATTTTCTACAATTGGATGACCAATAAAAACGGTTTTTAAGCCATATTTTTCAAAATAAGGCGGCTCAAAAGGCAAAATTGCCAAAAGTAAATCGTAAAGTTTAGAAATTTTCTCGGCGCGCTTTGGTCGATAAGCCCAAACTGAAGGCGCGATAAGGTGAATTTTTTTTATCGCACAAAAAGAATTGTGAAAATGTTTTAGCTTTTTAACTACGCGAAAACAAAAATCTGGCGAATCAATTGTAATTAAAAAATCAGGATTTTGAACGCGAATTTCATTAGCGGTTTGCTTGATTCGAGCTAGCAATTTAGAAAGATGCGGCAAAACTTCTAAAATTCCCATTACAGACAATTCTTCCATGGCAAAAATTGAAACCAAACCTTGCTCTTTCATTAATTTTCCGCCAACGCCAATGAAAGTTGCGTGTGGATTTTGTAATTTTATTTCAGCAATTAACTTGGCGCCAAGCACGTCGCCAGAAGCTTCGCCAGCAATTAGAAAAAATTTTTGTATCATGATATATCAAAACTGATTAAAAAAAGCCGATTTTTGCCCAAAAATCAAAAATCTATTGCGAATACGCCAATTAACTTGGGCGTCAAAGCAATTCAAAATTACCCAAATTCAACGTAAGTCGAATTTGATTTATTATACATTTTTGTTCTTCATTAACTCACAACTCAATTAATTTTTATTTAAAAATGTCAAAAAGAAAAATTGCCGTTGCAGGCGCAACAGGAAACGTTGGACGCGAAATTTTAAATATTTTAGCCGAAAGAAAATTTCCAGCCGACGAAGTTGTGGCTTTGGCTTCAAGAAAATCTTTAGGTCAAAAAGTTTTTTACGGAAACAAAGAATTATCCGTTAAAGTTTTAGAAGATTATGATTTTTCTGGAACCAAAATTGGACTATTTTCGCCCGGCGGCGCTGTTTCGGCAATTCACGCGCCACGCGCGGCGGCGGCTGGTTGCGTGGTGATTGACAATACTTCGCATTTTAGAATGGAAGAAAATGTTCCGCTAGTTGTTCCCGAAGTTAATTCTCATGCAATTTCTGACTATAAAAAACGCGGCATTATCGCCAACCCAAATTGTTCAACTATTCAAATGGTTGTTGCGCTAAAACCACTTCACGATTTAGCCAAAATTAAACGAATTGTAGTTTCAACTTATCAAGCCGTTTCTGGTGCCGGCAAAGAAGCAATGGACGAACTTTTTGATTCGACCAAAAAAATCTACGCCAATCAAATGCCCGAGCCAAAAAAATTTAGCAAACGCATTGCTTTTAACGTAATTCCGCAAATTGACTCATTCATGAGCAATGGTTGCACCAAAGAAGAATGGAAAATGAAAGTTGAAACTAAAAAAATTTTTGGCGATGAATCAATCGCAGTCGAAGCAACCTGCGTTCGCGTGCCAGTTTTTAACTGCCATTCTGAAGCGGTTAATGTTGAATTTGAAAACCCAATTTCAGTTTCTCAAGCCAGAGCCGCTTTGGAAGAAGCCGATGGAATTTTGGTTTTAGATCGCCCACAAGAAATGATTTTTGCCACGCCAATTGAGGTTTCAACCCATGATATGGTTTTTGTTTCGCGCCTTAGAAAAGACGATTCAGTCAAAAATGGTTTGTCGCTTTGGGTTGTTTCCGACAACCTAAGAAAAGGTGCCGCACTAAATGCGGTGCAAATTGCCGAACTTTTGGTTAAAGATCACGGTTTTTAAAAAAGACAAAAACTCTTGAAAAATCTTATTTTTTTAGTCGCAAAATTCCCAAAACTCTTTCCCTTATTCAAGGGCGACTAAACAATTATATTTGGAGAAGTCGATTTTCATAAAAACCAAAAATCTATTACAGATGGACTACGCAAATCAAAACTCGCACAAATTAATCAGAAAAATTTGCGAGTAATTTTCTTCGTGCGTAGCAATTCAGAATTAACCTAAATTCAACATAAGTCGAATTTGATTAAGTATAAATGGGGCAAACTTCAGGAAACGGATCGTAAATTATGCTAAGGTTTTAAATATCCCGCCAAGCCTTGATTTTACTATACCAAAACATCTATCTCTTGATAGTGATAACGAAGTATTTTTGAGGAAAAATTGCGACTGAAAATGTAAGCTGTATCAAGTGATACAGCGTCATTTTCTGAACAAATTTTTACCAAAAAGACAAAGTTAGCACTATCAAGAGATAG
>CANEUK010000158.1 GCA_947441695.1 Rickettsiales bacterium | reverse complement strand
TTTGCTTGGATGCGCTACTTTTCAAAGCCGCGATTCATTAACCAAGAATTTACTCGATGAATCTTTTAAAAAATTGAAGCAGAATCAAAAATTTGAAGCAAAACTTGCCAATAATTTTAATTATGAAAGTGAGTTAGAAAATTCTGATGAAGCGCAAAAATTGGTGGATATTTTAAACTTTTAAAATGGATTTTATACCAAAAAAACCATCTTTTGGTGTATACCAAAACATCTATCTCTTGGTATAGAATTTTTTTTTACAAAATTTCTAATTTTAAAAAGTTTATCCAAAAAATTGCAGTTCTAATTTGATGTTTTGGATAAAGATTTTTTAGTAGATTTTTATAGGTTTTTAACTGATTTAAATATTGTTGCGCAGGCTTTTCTGGCAAGGTTTGATCTGATTTATAATCTACAATTAAAATCTCGTTTTCTCTTTCAATTAACAAATCAATTCGGGCAATAATTTTTTGGTTTTCGACCTCGCCACTAATTTCAACTTCGCAGTTTATTTTGCCAAAAAACAATTCGTTAAATTGGTTTGAAGCCATAAAATTAGAAATTTGATCTAAGATTTGGTTTTTTTCATTGGGTTTTAAAAATTCTTCGCGGTCGATAATTTTTTTTACTAACTCCAAAAGCCAGTTTTTTTCTTCGAGATGGTTTTTGCCAATAATTTCTAAAATTTTATGGATAAGGCGACCCTTAATTTGAGCTTGATTTATTTGACTTTGAGGGGTTTTAGAAACTTCGCTTAAAGTTAAATTTTGCTTGGGTTTTGGTTCTAAAAAATTGTTGATTGGCAAGTTTTTGTAATCATCTGCGATAATTTTTTTACTTTTTAAAAAATCATTTTCTTCAATTGAATTTGGATTGGGTTTGGCTTTTAAAAGCTCTTCCATTGAAAGAAATTCGCCGCAAGAAACAGAGTTTTTTATTATTTCGTACCAAGATTCAGGATCGCTGCTTTTGCCAAATCCTCCAATCCACAATTCGTCTTCGGCGCGCGTCATTGCTACATATAACAGCCTTAAATATTCTTCTTTTGCCTCGATTAATTTTTCTTGCCGATGTTTTTTTAGTATCAAATTTTCATCTTCTTTTTTGCCGCACCAAACTGGAAATTTATTACCAGCAAACTCAATCCACGAAATTTCTTCTTTGGCGCTAGGAAGTTGAGAAAAATTATAACAACAATCGCAAAGCAGTACAAATTTGGCTTGCAAGCCTTTTGCTGAATGAATTGTGCTGATTTTTACGCGATTATCTTGGTTTGACGAAAGAGCAATTTCTAAATCAAGTTTTTCAATAAATTCTAAAAATTTTTGTAAGTTTGGTGAAAAATTTTTACAAAAATCGGCAACGCTCAACAAGAATTTATCCAATATTTCCAAGCTTTCGTAGCCAAAATGAGCGATAAAATTTTGTTGATGATTTTTTTGATGAAGCAAAAAATAAAAAAATTCAAAACAATTTAATTCTTGAGATTTTTTAATTAGCTCATCAAGATTTTTTTTGACTAATGAAAACTTTTCTAAACTTTCTAAAGCCTTGTAAATTGTGATTTGGTGCTGGTTTTTAAATAAACAAATTTCAAATAAATCTTTTTCAGAAATTTCAAAAATTGGCGATTTTAACAAACAAGCCAAATTTAAGTCGTCATCGCCCAAAAGCGCAAATTTAGCCGCCGCAAGCAAATCTTGAATTAACAAACTTTCGCTAAATTTTATTTTGCTAACGCTAGAAAACGGAATTTGATATTGGTGAAAAATTTTGTTTAAAGATTGGCTAAAAGCGTTAGTTCGATTGCGCAACAAAATCATAAAATCGCCATAATTGGCTTGATTTGCGGCAATTTTTTCATTTATTTTATTGGCAATAATCTGAACTAAAATTTCTTCTTCTTGGATGGTTTTTTGAGCGTTAAAATCAATTTGCCATTCATAGTTTTTTTCTTCTTTTTCTTTTTTTTGATTTTGTATTTGTTGCCAAATTTCAACTTTGCCCAAACCTTGACGAATAGCTTTGTGATTTTGAAATTCAGAAGCTTTGCTAATTGCTTTTTGTCGTTGCGGATCTTGAAAAACCTGATCAACCGCTTCTAAAATTTTGGGTAGCGAACGAAAAGAATTATTTAGTTCAATTTTTTGTAAATTATCGCCCAATTTATGCGAAAAATAGGCGAAAATTTCCGCGCTAATATCTGGCTCGGAGCCTTGAAAGCTATAAATCGATTGCTTTTCGTCGCCCACAATAAAAATACTGCGATTATTATTTGACGCACTAAGTCCAGAAAAAAAATCTTCACTCAAAGCTTTAATAATATTCCATTGCGCGTGGTTGGTGTCTTGCGATTCGTCAATTAAAATATGATCAAAAGTTCCGTCCATTTTTAATTTTACCCAAGTAGAAAAATCAGGATTTGCCAACAGGCGATTGGTTTCAACGATTAGGTCGTTGTAATCTAAAAAAGCATTTTGATTTTTTAAGTAAGAATAATGTTGCAAAATTTGATCAACAAAACTCAAAAGCAAAGAGCTGTTATCGGCAATTTTTAGTGAATTTAGCTGTTCAAAAAAACTAAAAATTGATTTTTGACAATCTGCTACAAAGTCAGTAATCAAGCTGTTTTTAGAGACTTTTCCGTAAATTTTTCGAGGTTCGTTTTCTTGGGTTAAAAACGCCGATTTGTAAAAAGTAAAATTTTCTAAAACTGGGTTATTTAAAAATTTTTTAAGCTTTTTGGCTGATTCTATATTTTTTGAAGAATCGCTATTTTCTAGCTCAAAAATTAAATTATGATTTTTTTGATGATTAAATTTGGCAAAAAAGTCTTCAAAAATTTCTTGCTCGGTTTTGCCTTTTTTTATGCCAAAATTTTTAAAAAATTGCTCAATAACGTTTTCAATTCCAAAAAATTTTTCTTTTAAAAAAATTATTTGCTCTTTCTTCTTAAGAAGCTCTTCAACTAACTCGCTAAAGGCTTGTTCGTTGATTTTGGCGTTAGTTTTTTGAATTAAATTTCTAAGTTTTGAGTCATTCAAAGCTTGTTTTAATACTTCTTTTTGAGCTTGTTTGAGCAATAATTTTTCACGATTGGTTTCAAGAACTTCAAAATTTGGCTTTACTTGAGCTTCGAATGGAAAAATTTTGATAATAATTTGGCAAAAAGAGTGAATGGTTTGAACCTTTATTTTAGAGTCTTCGTCAATAATTTTAACAAATAAAGTGCGCGCTTTTTTGATTTGAGTTTGATTAGGAAAAGTTCCAGATAAATCGTTGAGTTTTTTTTCTAATTCTAGGTCGCTGCATAAAATCCATTTAGCTAATTCGCTGTTGATTCGGCTTTGCATTTCGGCGGCGGCAACCTTGGTAAAAGTTAGGCAAAGAATTTTATTTGGCGCAACACCTTCTAGTAAAAGCCGCAAAACTCGATCGGTAAGAATTTTGGTTTTGCCAGAGCCAGCAGACGCAAAAACCCAAGCTGAATTTTTAGGGTTCGAGGCTTTTCTTTGTAGATTGATGGTTTGTTCGAGATTTGGTTCCATTAAACTTGGGTAAAATTCAAACTTTGTTTGAATTTGGTAAATTTTGAATTGCTTGCGCGCACGAGTAAATCGTGGCACCCGCAATAGATTTTCGGTTTTTTAAAATCGTTATC
>CANEUK010000157.1 GCA_947441695.1 Rickettsiales bacterium | reverse complement strand
ATATCATTAAATGTAATTGGATTTAGTATTCCGTTTTCATCCAAACCCTTAGAAATTTTTCTGGGCAAATCAAATTCTGCTTCTACTTCGCCTTGAAAAAGAGTTGCCATATTTCGTTTTCCATCAACGCTTGAAATGGCTTTGAGTTTAAAATCTTTGTAAATTTCAAACTCGTATTGAGCTTTGGCTGGATTTGGTAGATTTGGCTTAATCAAATCCATAGCGTTTTGAGGCTCATATTCGCCAGTTTCTTTGTTTAAAGTAAAAATTGTATTTTTAGGAATAATAACTTTTCCTATTTGGCTTTCAAGGAATTCTTTTCTAATTGGTTTTCCGTCTTCAAAAGTATGAACAAAATATTTACCATTTATTATACTTTCGCTCTTACATTGTTCTGCCATAACATATTTGTCGGTTCCTTTTAACGACAGAAACATTCTGTTATTGGCTGGATTTCCGTCAAACAAAACCGTGGCAATATCGTTTCTGTTTCTTGGTCTGTGAACCGAAGACGAATTAGTAGAAGCTACATCTGGAATTTGTTGCTTTAAAAGCGATTCATATTCTTTTTTAAAATCTTCTTTCCATGTTTCTTTTTCGGTATCAGTTCGATTTCTTGTAACTGTTTTTTCTCCCCAAAAAGTGCCATCTTTAGTTTCAGTTATTTTTGGAATTAGTTTTTCTTTATCGACACTTCCATATTTTTCGTTAAGAAATTTTTCAGCAATTTCTTCAGCTTCTTGTTTGCTCAAATCAACTTCGGCAGCGTTTAGTTTGATTCTTTCTTCGGCTCTATTTCCGATTATGCGCGAAGCGCTGTGAGTAGAAAATTTTCTGGCTGCTTTGTCAGCTTCTGCGTTTTGGTCAGTTTCTTCGTTTTTTTTAGGATTTTTAAAATATTTTTTTTCTGGATCTCTTTTGCCAGAATTGTAAACTTGTAATGGATTTGAAGAAATTGAATTATCTTTGTCTATTTTATCAGCTATTTCTTTAACTTTTTCATCAAGATTCTTTTTTTGTTCAAGCCAATCTTCGGGTTCTAAAACCCCTTCATTTGATTCTCTATTTAGCGGGGTTTTTAAAAACCAACTTAATTGATTTAAATTTTTTAAATCATCATTAGTAGCAGTAGCAGTATCCAAACTACCTTCTAAGGCTTGATTTAATTCATCCTCATTAGTAGTAGCACGGATTTTATTCTCTAAAATTTTTCTACAAGCAAAAGCCAGCAAGCCAATTTCATATTCATCTTCGTATGTTCTTTGCGCTTCATTAAAAGCTCTATCATCTACAAAGCTTTGTGTAATTCCGTGTTTGGTTTTTAGGGCTACAGAATAAATGTCTTCAGTCGCGCCATCTTCTTCAACGTCTCTAACTTTTGCAAACGAAACAATCGGATATTCAGATTTGCTATAATAATTGTTGGCGGTTGCCAATTGCGAACTAAGTTTGTTCAAACCTTTTCGACCTTTAAAAACAGCTGAAAATAATCCATTTTTATTTAGATCAAAATCTTGCGCATCTTCGTTATCTGGGCAAATTTCTGTAATTGAGGTTGCACCATGCTCATCTTCAAAATATCCGAAATGATCTAAATAGTTCCAACTTACTGTTTTTGGCCAAGTTTGTTGCTGATCTTGCAAAAGAAGCTGTTCAAGTTGCTGATTCGTCAATCTAGATAGAACACCTCTCCAATTTTTTTGAATTGTTGTTGCTGCTTCTTGTTTTAGCGTTTGCTGTGCCTTTGTCATAGTAAATTTAGTTAAATGAATTGGGGCAAACTCATAAATTTATTTTAGAGTTTTGCCAATATTGGTCAGATTTTATTTCGCCAAAGCGCGAAATTGTGCGCTTGAAGGCTTCAAAACCAATTCCGCTTTGATAAATTTGAGTAGATTTGGTTTTTGCTAAAACAATTAACGCTGTTTTATTTTCGTAAATTTCGTCAATAAAAAGCATCAAACGTTTTGCTTGAGAAACATCTTCTGACGCTAGTTTTGAAATTTTCAACAAAAAAATTAAATCAAAATTTTTACAAATTGCTTGATAATCTGCCGCGCCAAAATTGCTTTGACAAAGCCAATTAAAATCAAGAACGGCAATTTTCTTTAGGCTTTGATTTAAGTTTTGTTTTTTAAGCAAAATTTCAAAAGCTTTTTTAATTTCAATTTCTCGACCCCAAACCTTTATTTTCAAGGCTTTTGGCTTTTTATTTTCGGTAAAACTTTGGATAAGTTTTTTTATTTCGCTGCGGTTTTTTTGGTTAGAAACAAGATATCTTTTTTTTAAATTATTTCGATGTTGCGCTCGATAATCGGTTGGCGAATCTAAGTGCAAAACTTGGCAATTAACCAACAAAACCCGCTCAATAAATTGCAAAAAAACTTCGCGTTGCAAACCGTTTTGATAAAGATTTTGCGGTGCCAAATTTGAAGTAAAAACCACCACAATTTTTTGCAAAAAAAGATAAGAAAAAATTCGCGAAAGAAGCATGGCGTCTGCAATATCAAGCACCTGAAACTCATCAAGGCAAATTACTTTGTTTTTTTGAACTGCGCGCTTAAGGCTTTCGATTAGTTCGTCTTTAAATTTTTTTTCTTCGCAACGAATATCGCGCAAACCCTCGTGAATTAAGCGCATAAAACCATTAAAATGAAAATAAGCTTTAGAAGTTTTATGTAGCGAATCAAAAAAACCTTTCATCAACATTGATTTGCCGCAACCAACATTTCCGTGGATGTAAAGACTTTTGGGCTGATTTTGCGAATTGAACAATTTTTTTAAGAAACTTTTTTGAGATTGGCTTTCTAGGATAAATGCCAAATCTTTAAGTTTTTTTTGAATAATCTTTTGTTTAGAATCTAAGAGCATTTGAACTTGATTTTAGTGGCGCTGTCGTAAATCAACTTTTTCTAAGAAATTTTTTTTTGAAACGCACGTACATCTAGGTACGCTTATCTTTCAAAAAATTTAGAATCACAAAAATTTCTTAGAAAAACTTGATTTACGCGACAGCGTCTTAGTGAGTTTTTGGCAGCCGCCAAAGAGCTTTTATTTTTCAATTCTTAATTTTCACCTATTTAAGTTCGTTGATTCTAAATTTTTTGCTCGATAAAAAATTAAACAAAATTTCTTCTCAAAAAAAATTCCCTCAAAAAACATGAATTTTCCAATTCTTTCAACCTTAATTTTTCTGCCCATTTTAGCGGCAATTTTTTTGGCATTTTTTAAGTTTAAAAATGACAAAAATTACTTCTTTTATGGTCTTTTTGTTAGTTCAATAAATCTGGTTTTAAGCTTGGTTTTGCTTGGTTTTTTTGATAAAAAAATTGGCGATTTTCAATTCAGAGAAATTTTTCAAATAATTAGCGATTCTGACATAAAATATTTTGTTGGAATTGACGGAATTTCGCTTTTGATGATTATTTTAACCGCATTTTTAACGCCAATTTGTTTGCTTGTCAGTTTTGGCTCGGTTGAAAAACGCATCAAAGAATATGTGATTTCTTTTTTGCTAATCGAAGGCTTTGTTATTGGCTCTTTTGCGGCACTTGATTTGGTTTTTTTCTACATGTTTTTTGAAGCAATGCTTATTCCAATGTTTTTAATGATTGGAATTTGGGGAGGCGAAAACCGCATTTACGCTTCTTACAAGTTTTTTTTATACACGCTTTTTGGTTCAGTTTTTTTCTT
>CANEUK010000156.1 GCA_947441695.1 Rickettsiales bacterium | reverse complement strand
TTATTAACAAGCCGCTAAAGAAAAATAAATTAATGCTGGCTTTGTTTTTTGTTTTTAAAATCACTTATTACGAAGAAGAAGGGATTTTAATTGAAAACGGAAAAGAAAAAGAAATATCTACTAATAAAAAATTAAGAGTTCTGCTTTGCGAAGACAACGAGGTAAATATGAAAGTAGCCTCAACAATTCTTAAACGCCTTGGTTTTCAAATTGATTTCGCTGAAAACGGTCAAGAAGCGGTAAATAAATTCATTCACGTTAAATATGATTTGATTTTAATGGACTGCATGATGCCAATAATGGACGGTCTTGAAGCGACAAAAAAAATTCGTGAAATTGAAAAAGAAACAAAAACAACCAATCCAATTTTAATCTTTGCTTTAACCGCAAATAACAGCGAAGACGATAAAAATAAATGCTTAGAAAGCGGCATGAACGACTTTGCAACCAAACCAATTAAACGTGAAATTGTCGAAAATCTTGTAAATAAATGGATATCTAAACCAAATTCAAACTTCGATTAAATTTGGTAAATTTTGAATTGTTGCACGCCGAATTTACTTGAAACACGCAGCAATTCAAAAGTTATCAAATTCTTTCGATAAAGTGAAAAAAATCTTGAGTTTTTTTAAAAATCCAAAATGTCGATCAATTCTTGATGGTCAAAATAAACTGGCAGCGCGCCTTCAGAGTTTTTTCCTTTGCTTAAAATTTCTGGTGAAATTGTTTGAGAAACTTGGTTTTCAGAATGTCCGTAAATAATTGGCAAACATCCGCAATTATAAGCGCAATCAACATCAGAAATAGTATCACCCACAAACCAAATTTGATCTTTGCCCAAACTCAAGCCACTTCCAATTAAAGCCAATTCAACTGGCTTGCTACTTGGCTTGTCAAAGTCGGCATCTCCGGCACCAATTAAAGAAAAAAACTTTCTTTCTACACCAATTTTTGCCACTTCTTTTCTTAAAGTTGTGCCAATTTTATTACTTACAACAAACTGCAAAATACCCAATTTTTCTAGCTTATTTATTAGTTTTAGAGCGTTTGGCAAAAACTGAATTCTTTCAAGATGAACTTCGCGATAAGAGCTTTTATAAATTTCGCCAGCCGCTTCCCAATTTTCGCCAAAAATTGTCGGAAAAGATTCTCGCATCGACTTATGAACATTGTCGCGCACTTTTTGCAAACCCCAAGGCTCGCGACCCATTTTAATTAAAGTTGTGTCAATTGCGTATTGAATAAGTGGCCAAGTATCAACCAAAGTATTATCCCAATCAAAAATTACCGCTTTTGGTTTGGCTAATAATTTAAGCGCTTGGCGATTTTTTAAAAAATTTTTAACAGTCATTTTTTTATTTTTTTGCAGGATTTGGGTCAAAGAATTTTTCAAATTTATTTTTCATTCCATCAAAATCTTTAGCATCGGAGGGTGCATCTTTTTTCTTGGTAATTACCGGCCATTCTTTGGAATATTTGCGGTTGATTTCTACCCATTTAACTAAATCTGCCGATTCGGGCAAAATTGCTTCCGCCGGACATTCAACCACGCAAACGCCGCAATCAATGCAAGCTTCGGGGTCAATTACCAACATATTTTCGCCCTCGTAAAAGCAATCAACTGGGCAAACCGAAACGCAATCGGTATATTTGCAACGAACACAATTATCGGTGACGACGTAGGTCATAATTTAAAATTTTTTTGTGATTTTTTTAACAAAATTTCAGTTTTCACTTTAAGCAAAGACAAAAAAACAAAATAGCAAAAATAAACTCCAAACATCAAAAGTAATGGTCGCAACATTGCGCCATCAATTGCCACGCCGCCTTTTCGCATAATACTAGCAGGCTGATGTAGCGAGTTCCAATATTCCACCGAAAATTTAATTATTGGCACATTAACAAAACCGATAATTGAAATAATAGCCGCAATTTTTTCACCTTTTTGTTTGTCGTCAAAAGAGCTAATCAAAATGATGTAGCCCAAATAAAGAAAGAACAAAATCAACACCGACGTAAGTCGCGCGTCCCACACCCACCAAGCTCCCCAAATTGGTTTGCCCCAAATTGCGCCAGTTACCAAAGTAATAAACGTAAAAGCGCAGCCAATGCCAGCAATTGAGCGGGCAATTAAATAAAAAAACGGATTTTTCCAGATAAATCCCGATAAATTAAAAACCGCCATCAAACTATAAATCAACAACGCCATCCAAGCCGCTGGCACGTGAACATACATTATTTTTACCGCATTTCCTTGCTGATAATCATTGGGCGAAACCAAAATTGCCCAAATTGCCAAACCCAAAAAAATCAACAAACACGCACAAGAAAATGGCGCAAAAAACCTAAAATTTCTGTCAAAATTTTTTAGAGCAAAAAGTTGCTTGAACATGAATTAAAAAAAATGCGTTAAAAATTTATTTTTCTAAAAGCTAATTTAAAATCTTTTTTAAAGTGCTTTTTTAGCCACTATTTACAACCTTCAAGCAATCTTCGTAGCTAAAAAGTTTGAGCAAAAATTGGTATTTAGCATTTTGCAAAAGTGCGTCTTGGTGCAAAATTAGTTGAGCGTTTTTGTGGGCGATTTTTAACAAATCGGCGTCAAACGCCAAATCGGCAATTTTAAATTCAGGAAATCCGCTTTGTTTGGTGCCAATTAATTCGCCGCTGCCGCGCATTTTTAAATCTTCTTCGGCGATAAAAAATCCGTCATTCGACTGGCGCAAAATATTGAGTCTTTGGCGTTGATTGGAGCCAAATTTTTCGCCGTAAAGTAAAATGCAAAAAGATTTTTTTTCAGATCTGCCAACGCGTCCGCGCAGTTGATGAAGTTGCGAAAGTCCAAAATTTTCGGCATTTTCAATCAAAATTATTGTGGCATCTGGAATGTCAATTCCAACTTCAATTACCGTGGTTGCAACCAATAATTTCATGTCCGAATCGGGTTTGGCAAATTCTTTCATTACTTTTTCTTTTTCGCTTTCGCGCATTTTTCCATGCAACAAAGCTACGGTTTTGGCACCAAAAATTTCAGCTAATTCGCTAAATTTTTTTTTGGCACTAGTTAAATTTATTTCCTCGTTTTCTTCAATTGCTGGACAAATCCAATAAATTTTTTCCCCTCGCAAAAGCGCGCGCTTAAGGCTTTGATGAACTTCGGCAATTTTTTTTGTCGACATAACTAGAGTTTCAATTTCTTGGCGGTTCTTGGGTTTTTCATCTAAAATTGAAATATCCATATCGCCATATAAACCCATCATTAGGCTGCGCGGAATGGGCGTTGCGCTCATTAATAAAGTGTCAACGTCGCTGCCTTTTTCAACCAATTTCAAACGCTGCATCACGCCAAAACGATGTTGCTCATCAATTATTGCCAGCCCTAAATTTTTAAACCGAACTTCGTCTTCTAAAACCGCATGGGTGCTAATTAGAATGTCAATTTTTCCATCAAGTAAATCGGCGTTAATTTTGGCTTTTTGCTTTTTAGTGCTGGCGCCAAAAAGCAATTCAATCCGAATTTTAGTTTTTTGCAAAAGCTTGCAAAAGTAGGCCAAATGCTGCTTGGCAAGCGTTGTAGTTGGGGCAATTACGCAAGTTTGTTTTTGTTGCGAAATACTGCTAAGGCAAGCGGCAATTGCCACAATAGTTTTGCCGCTACCAACGTCTCCTTGCAAAAGACGCAACATTTTTTTAGGCGAATTTATTTCCGCTAAAATTT
>CANEUK010000155.1 GCA_947441695.1 Rickettsiales bacterium | reverse complement strand
TCCAGCCGCAAGCATTCCAAAAGATTCAACTCTTGCCAAATCCATAATAATTGAACCCATTCCAATAAACGAAAAATCTTCGATGATGCAAGCGTGAATTATGGCGCTATGTCCAATTGTTACACCATTTCCAACTAAAACTGGCGCACCTTCGGATCCAGTTTTATTTTGTGCGTGATTTGGGCGCGTTCCGTGTAAAATACAATTATCTTGAATATTGGTATTTTCGCCAATCACAATTTTTGTAACGTCGCCCCGAATCACACAACCAAACCAAATTCCAGAATTTTTGCCAATTTTTACATCTCCAGAAATTATTGCGTTTGAAGCAACGAAAGATGATGAATCTAGCTGTGGCAAAATGCCGCGATAAGGTAGAATATTTTTCATTAATTTTTTTAATTGATTAAAAATTGATTTTTTTTCAACTCATCAAACTCTTTGATGGCAAATCTGTCGGTCATTCCGGCAATATAATCGGCAATCAAAATTGCCAAATTCTTTTTATTAGAAATATTTTGCGCAAATTCTGCTCTTTCTTGCGGTAAAATTTGAGGATTTTTTAGGTAAGAATCAAAAAGTCCGCCGATAATTTTTTTAGCGTTTTTGGTCATTTTATTTACCATTGGGTGACGATACATATTTTGCATCAAAAACTTTTTTAAAATTTGGTGAGAATTTTCCATTGATTTAGAAAAACTAACCAAAGGTTTTTGAAAATTTCGCACTTCTTGAGTGGTTTTTATTTTGTTTTTGAATAAGTTTTTTTCGGTGTTTTTAATTACATCTAAAACCATTGCTAAAGTCAGGCGTTTTTTGGCTTCGCCAACTAGCAACTCTCTTTTTATTTTTGGATATTGTTGTAAAATTTCTTGATAAATTTCACCAACCAAAGGCAATTCAAAAAGCTGTTCAATTTTAAATAAATCGGCGCGCAAACCGTCTTCAATATCATGATTATTGTAAGCAATATCGTCTGAAATTGCTGAAATTTGCGCTTCAAGCGATGAAAAATTTTTTAAATCTAGGTCGTGTTTTTGATTATATTCTTGAATATAGCCAATTGAGCTTGAATTGCTGTAATTAGAAATTGGGCCATTATGTTTTACAACGCCTTCTAAAACCTCCCAAGACAAGTTCAAACCTTCAAATTCAATAAATCTGGTTTCAATTTTGGTAATAATTTTTAACGCATGAGAATTGTGTGAAAATCCGCCAAAATCTTTCATTTTTTTATTCAAAGCATCTTCTCCGGCATGACCAAAAGGCGCGTGACCCAAATCGTGAGCTAAAGAAATAATCTCGGCCAAATCTTTATTAACTTTTAGCGCGCCAGCAATCCAACGAGCAATTTGCGCCACTTCTAAAGAATGAGTTAAGCGAGTTCGATAATGGTCGCCTTCGTGATTTACAAAAACTTGGGTTTTATATTGCAAACGTCGAAAGGCTGACGAATTGATGATTCGATGGCGGTCGCGTCCAAAGATTGAGCGGTGTTTTAGATCATCATATTTTTCTACATAAATCCGGCCACGTGACTTGTTTTCGTCAACTGCTAAATTAATTGGCTCAAAATTTTTCATTTATTGGTCTTGTTTTGGGTTTTAACTTTTACCAAAAAAAACGAAGATAATTCGATTGATAGATTTTTGATTAACTTTTTATTGGCAAGCCAAACATTCTTCGTATTTTTCGCTTTGAGGTTTTTCCTCAATTTTTTCTTGGTTTTTTGAGATTTCTTCCTTTTTGAACATTGCGTGGCTATCAACTTTATTCGAAACTTTATCTGCGCGCTGAATTGAAGTTGAACGGCAATAATAAAGGCTTTTTAAGCCTTTTTGCCAAGCTCTAAAATGAATTTCGTGCAAGTATTTTTTTGAAACATCGCCTGGTACAAACACATTCAAGCTTTGGGCTTGGCAAATATATTCTTGACGCTCGCAAGATAAATCAATCATCCATCTTTGGTCAATTTCTTGAGCAGTTTTAAACACCATTTTTTCGTGTTCGTCTAAAAAATCTAAATGTTGCACCGAACCTTCGGTGATAGTGATTGAAGACCAAACGTCTTCGGTGTTTTTGCCTTTGCTTTCAAGCAATTTTACTAAGTTTTTGTTTCTTACGCTAAAAGAACCCGTAAGTGTTTTTTGAGTGAAAGCATTGGCGGCAAAAGGTTCAATTCCTGGCGAAGAATTATTGGCAATAATTGAAATTGAGGCAGTTGGCGCAATTGCCAGTTTATTGGAAAATCTTTCTTCAACGCCAACTTCTGCGGCATCTAAACAAGCTCCGCGTTCTTTTGCCAAAACTTTTGACGCTTTATCAACGCCTTGCTTAATAAATTGAAAGATTTTTTTGTTCCAAACTTTGCTCATTGCCGATTCGAGCGGAACATTTTTAGTTTGCAAAAATGAATGAAATCCCATCACGCCAAGTCCAACGCTTCGCTCTCTTTCGGCCGAATATTTGGCTTTTTGCATTGTGTCAGGAGCTTTTTCGATAAAGTCTTGAAGCACATTGTCGAGAAAGCGCATAATGTCTTCGATGATTTGTTCGTTATCTTTCCATTCGTCGTAAAATTCTAAATTGAGCGAAGATAAGCAGCAAACCGCAGTTCGGTCTTTGCCTAAATGATCAACGCCAGTTGGCAAAGTTATTTCGCTGCATAAATTTGAAGTTTTGACCAATAAATTTAATTTTTTGTGATGTTGCGGAATTGCTTTATTGACCGCGTCAATAAACAAAATGTAAGGCTCGCCAGTTTCAACACGAGTGGTTAAAAGCTTAGTCCATAAAGCGCGAGCTTTAACAGTTTCAACGGCTTTATTCGTGTAAGGACTTTTTAATTCAAAATCGCCATCTTTTTCAACGGCACGCATAAACTCGTCGGTTACTGAAATTCCGTGATGCAAGTTGAGCGAGCGGCGGTTTGGATCGCCACCAGTTGGGCGACGAATATCGATAAATTCTTCGATTTCTGGATGATGAATTGGTAAATAAACAGCTGCCGAACCTCGTCGAAGGCTTCCTTGCGAAATTGCCAAAGTTTGTGAATCCATCACTTTAATAAATGGCACAATTCCCGAAGTTTTGCCATTGCCGCGAACTGTTTCGCCAATTGAGCGAAGATTTCCCCAATAACTTCCAATTCCGCCACCTTTTGAGGCAAGCCAAACATTTTCGTTCCACAAACTAACAATTCCTTCAAGCGAGTCGGAAGATTCGTTTAAAAAGCACGAAATTGGCAAACCGCGATCGGTGCCGCCATTGCTTAAAATGGGCGTAGCGGGCATGAACCATAAATTTGAAATATAATCGTAAAGTCGATTGGCGTGTTCTTGATTGTCGGCGTAATAAGTGGCAACGCGGGCAAATAGATCTTGGTAAGATTCGCCCAGCATTAAATAACGATCTTTCAAAACCGCTTTGCCAAAATTACTAAGTTTTTCGTCTTTTTTTGGATTGGTTTTGACCGAAAAATTTTTAGAATTTTCTTTAGTAGAATTTGCTTTGGTTAAATTGATTTTTTTAAGCGTTTTTTCAGATGATTTTTTTGACATGATTTTGATTTTAAACTTATGCTAAATGAGACCAGACAAAGTTAGGCCGGAGTTGATTTTAAACCACATCTAGTGGCTTCTTTGCTAAAACTTCACAATATCTTGTTTGAATGAGTAATTTTTATTTTTGCTAAAATTTAATGTCTACAAGTAAGTTTTTTTCAAGAAATTTTTTTTAAATTAATTCCCAAAATTTGGCAAATTGCACT
>CANEUK010000154.1 GCA_947441695.1 Rickettsiales bacterium | reverse complement strand
TTTGGGCTCGCTTTCTTCAATTTCTACAAAAGGGTTTTTGGAATAGTTCGATTTAAAGCTGTTTAAATCGCCAAAAACATGTTCATCAATAATGCTGACAAGCCCGTATAATTCTAACAAAGAATTTTGAAGCGGTGTGGCGGTGAGTAATAATTTTGGATATTCTTGAACTGCGTCTTTTATTTCGCGGGCAATTTTGCTGCTGGTTTTATAGACATTTCGCAAGCGATGAGCTTCGTCAATTACCACTAAATCAAAATCGGTTTTTTTAATGTAGGGCGATTTCGATTTGGCAAAATGATAAGAACAAATAATTACCGCATTTTCTTGAGCAAAAGGATTTAAATTTCCTTGTTTTATGGCTTGGTTAAAAGATTTGGCTTCTAAAATTATTGACGGCAAAAAGAATTTTTCTTGAAGCTCTAAACTCCATTGTTTTCTAAGGCTTGAAGGAGTTATCAAAAGAATGTTTCTTTGGCGCTGCGCCCATTTTTGAGAAAGCACCAAACCCGCTTCGATGGTTTTTCCAAGTCCCACTTCATCCGCCAAAATTGCGCCTTTTGACAAAGGAGATTTAAAAGCAAAAAGCGCCGCTTCAATTTGATGAGGATTAAGATCAACTTGAGCGTTTGAAAGTGTTGCGGAAAGCTTTTCTAAACTGTCGGAAGGACATCTTTTTGTAAGTTCGCCAGCGAAATATCTGGCGTGATATTGGGTGATTTCCTTCATTGATTAAATTTTGTTTGCAGACGCTGCTAAAAAGCATCTTGAACTTGTTTCGGGATTTAGAGCCTGTTCTTTAAACTTACAATTTTTCCGCAATTTCGTTAGAAAAACTATAGTTTCCCGTAACCATTTGCACGTCGTCGCAATCTTCTAAAGCGTCGATCATTTTCATTAATTTTTGCGCTTGCTCGAGATCAGAAATTTCCGTCGTATTTTTAGCTTTCCAATCAAATTTAGCCGAAAGCGGATCGCCGAATTTTGTTGTTAAAGCGTCACGAACTGCCGCTAAATTTTCGATAGAAGTAATCACAACGTGAATATCTGCCGAAGATTCAACTTCATCAGCGCCAACTTCTAAAGCGGCTTCAAACATTTCTTCTTCCGACGCAACTTTGCCGTCAAATTGAATTAAGCCGATATGATCGAACATAAAACCAACCGAACCAGTTTCGCCTAAAACGCCGCCAGCTTTGGTGAAAGTGCTACGAACTTCACTTGCGGTGCGGTTGCGATTGTCGGTTAAAGCTTCGACAATAATTGCAATTCCACCCGGCGCGTAGCCTTCGTAGCGGATTTCTTCAAAATTATCGCCTTCATTGCCAGAAATTACTTTTTTAATCGCGGCGTCAATGCGATCTTTCGGCATGTTATTTACGCGCGCTTCAATCAAGGCGTTACGCAAACGCGGATTAAATTCTGGATCAGGTTGACCAGTTTTAGCGGCGACGGTTATTTCGCGTAAAATTTTGGTAAATTTTTTAGCTTTTTTAGCGTCTTGCGCGCCTTTGCGATGCTTGATATTTGCGAATTGGGAATGTCCGGCCATAAAAAAAATAAAAATTAGTAAAAACTGTCTAAAAGCCGAACCTAAATTGCTAAAATTTTCTTAGCAAGAATGCGCAAATTTGTTTTTTTTAGAAGTAATTAAATTTTGGCATTTGCTTTCTTGAATTTAAAAAACAGCTTTCAATCATTGAAAAATAAAGTTCAAACACACTTTTTTTCAAGTTCAAAAAAATCTTAAAAAAACTACAAACATGGCAAAAACTCTTTACGACAAAATTTGGGACGCGCATTTGGTTTATGACGACGGCGCTTCGAGCGCGATTTATGTTGATCGTCAGTTAATTCACGAAGTTACTTCGCCACAAGCTTTTGAAGGTTTGCGAATTGCGGGCAGAAAGCCGCGCCGAGTTGAAGCGCATTTGGCGGTTGCCGATCATAATGTTCCAACCACTACGGCCGACCGTGGCAACGGAACCAAAGGAATTAAAGACGAAACTTCGCGCATTCAAGTTGAAACTCTCGAAAAAAACTGCGCCGAATTTGGTATTAAATATTTTAACTTAGACGACAAAAAGCAGGGAATTGTTCATATTGTTGGCCCCGAACAAGGTTTAACGCAACCCGGAATGGTGATTGTTTGCGGCGATAGCCACACTTCAACTCACGGAGCTTTTGGCGCGCTGGCTTTTGGCATTGGAACTTCTGAAGTTGAACATGTTTTGGCAACTCAAACTTTAATTCAAAAACGCGCTAAAAACTTTTTGGTAAAAATAGACGGAAAACTTGGAGAATTTGTCACCGCCAAAGATATTACGCTTGCGGTGATTGGTAAAATTGGCACCGCAGGCGCAACTGGCTGCGTAATTGAATATGCGGGCGAAGCAATTCGCGCCTTGTCAATGGAAGGTAGAATGACTTTGTGTAATATGGCAATTGAAGCCGGAGCTAGAGCAGGGCTTGTTGCGCCAGATGAAAAAACTTACGAATATTTAAAAGGTCGCCCGCTTGCGCCACAAGAAAAATATTGGCAAAAGGCGGTTAAATATTGGCAATCGCTAATTTCAGACGAAGACGCCAAATACGACAAAGAGCTTTATCTAAAAGCCCAAGACATTGCGCCACAAGTGACTTGGGGAACTAGCCCAGAAGACACTTTGCCAATCACCGCAAAAGTTCCAACGCCCGAAAGTTTTGCCGATTTTGGCAAACAAGAAGCGGTTAAAAGATCGCTTGAATATATGGGTTTAAAAGCTGGAACGCCTTTAGAAGAAATCAAAATTGACAAAGTTTTTATTGGATCTTGCACCAACGGTCGCATTGAAGATTTTCGCGCTGCCGCAAAAATTTTAGACGGCAAAAAAATCGCGCCAAACATCAAATTGGCAATGGTGGTTCCGGGTTCTGGTTTGGTTAAAGAACAAGCTGAACTTGAAGGTTTAGACAAAATTTTTATTGCCGCTGGCTTTGAATGGCGCGAACCCGGATGTTCAATGTGTTTGGCAATGAAAGCCGACAAACTAGAATTTGGCGAAAGATGCGCCTCAACTTCAAATCGCAATTTTGAAGGTCGCCAAGGTCGCGGCGGCAGAACTCATTTACTTAGCCCCGAAATGGCAGCCGCGGCTGCGGTTAAAGGACATTTGGTGGATGTGAGAAATTTTTAAAAATTAATGTCACTTTTTTTTCATCCAAAGCACGAATTAGCTTCAAGATCTTACGATTTAAGGGGTTCTGAATTTTCGGCTTTGCAATTGGGTAAAAAAAACCAAAATTCTGAAAATCAAAAATTTACTTGGTCAGAATCTTTGGTTAAAGATTTGGCGGCAATTTTTTCGTCAATTTTTTTATCAGCAATTGGCTATGGAATGTTGATGGTGCTAATTGCGTTCAAGCTAGAATCTAATGTTAAAAATGAAGTTTTAATGTCAATTTCTACCGCCACTCAAATTGGTGCTGGCGTGATTTTTTCTCGGTTTTTGCCCAAAATTGGTCGTAAAATTGGAATGATTAAAAGTATTTATTTGGGTTCGGTAATTTCATTTATTTGCGCCTTAATACTCTATTTTTATTTGGGATATTTATTTTGGCTTTTGGTGATTTTTTTTATTGGAACTTCGTTTTTTGTGTGTGGCGTAACTCGTTGCACCATAATGATTGAGCTTTCGCCGCCAAATATGCGCGCCATTATTATTTCTATTGGCGGCATGTTGGTGGCGTTTGGCAATAGTTTGGGGCCAATTATTATTACTGTTTTAAAAACCTCTGACAATTTTTCTTCTTTTGCGCTG
>CANEUK010000153.1 GCA_947441695.1 Rickettsiales bacterium | reverse complement strand
ATTCTTCAAAAATTACTTCATCCATTTTTGAACCAGTTTCGACCAAAGCGGTTGCTATTATTGTAAGCGAGCCGCCTTCTTCGATGTTGCGCGCCGAACCAAAAAATCTTTTTGGTCTTTGCAAAGCGTTTGAATCAACGCCACCTGACAAAACTTTGCCCGAAGATGGAATTACAGTGTTGTAAGCGCGCGCTAAACGCGTGATATTATCAAGCAAAATTACCACGTCTTTTTTGGCTTCGACCAGTCGGCGAGCCTTTTCAATTACCATTTCGGCAAGTTGAACGTGACGAGTAGCTGGTTCGTCAAAAGTTGAACTAACAACCTCGCCTTTCACGGTGCGAATCATGTCGGTTACTTCTTCGGGGCGTTCGTCAATTAACAAAACTAACAAAATAACTTCGGGATGATTGGTGGTAATTGCATGCGCAATATTTTGCATTAACGAAGTTTTACCAGTTCTAGGAGGCGCAACAATAAGAGCGCGCTGACCTTTTCCAAGAGGAGTAACCATGTCGATAATACGCGTGCTGATGTCGTTATTTAGCGGTTTATCTTCTTCGAGCATCAATTTTTTTTGCGGATAAAGAGGGGTTAAATCGTCAAATAAAACACGATTTCTAATTTTATCTGGCGAACCCAAATTCACTTCGTTGACTCGCAATAAAGCAAAATATCTTTCGCCTTTTTTTGGTGCGCGAATTTGTCCTTTAATTGTGTCTCCAGTTCTAAGTCCAAATCTTTTGATTTGACTTGGCGAAACGTAAATATCGTCTGAACCAGGAAAATAGTTGGTTTCGGGAGCTCGCAAAAAACCAAAACCGTCTTCCAAAACTTCTAAAACTCCTTCGCCAATAATGACATTTTCTGAATTTCTGTCAGAGAAGTTTTTTAGAATGTGGTAAATAATGTCTTGGCGACCAAAATCGCCAATATTTTCTAAGCCATTTTCTTTGGCTACTTCGATTAGTCTTTCGGCTGATTTGGTTTTTAAAGCCTTAAGTTCAAGTGTTTTGATATTTTCTGGCGGAGTTGGAGTTTGAAGGCGACGATTATTCTCAAGGCTACGACTTGCAGCGGCGGCAGATTCTAATTCTTCTTCATCAAAAGTTGGAGCGTTAGATTGTTGAACGCCAGATGAATTATTGGCATTGCCTCGGCTAATCAAATTTCCAGTATGCAAACGCGGATTTTCTTGGCGATTTTCCTCTTGTTTATTTCCTTCTGAAATTTCTTTTTCTTGAGCTTCTGTAGCTTTGTTCTCAATATCTTGAGAGTTATTTTTTTTTAGATCTTTGCGAGATTTTTGGTCGGCATTATTTTGATTTTGATTGGCACCATAGCGCAAAGTTAGTGTTGATGAAGACATTTAGAAAGTTGTTGTTTTGGAATTGATTGGTAAGGATTTTTTTTAAGAAACTTAAAAAAAAATTCGTAAGGAAAGTTGAGAAATTAAAAAGAAGAATCAGCCAAAAATTTAGTCGGGAATAAAAATATTTAACTGAATTTCTATTCAAATAAGAGCAACAAATAATTAAGGGAGGCGTTTTTTTAAATATAGCTTAATTCTCTGTCAAGCGCGCATTTTTTAGATGTTCAATCAAATTAAAACTTTGTCTAAATTTTGATAATTTTGAATTAATTTTGCGACTAGTAAATGTTGTGTCCAAAACAAATTTTTAACAGCAAATTTAGAGAAATTTAGAAATTTTTTCTTTTGCAAAATAAAAGGTCGCTCTTTAGGTTGTCGCGACTTCTTTTTTAAAAACACCTTCAAGAATTAAGCCTGAATAGCTCAGTCGGTAGAGCAAAGGACTGAAAATCCTTGTGTCGCTGGTTCGATTCCGGCTTCAGGCACCACCAAATTAAATTTTCTTTTGGCAATTTATTGAATTTTAAATTGCCGCACACAAAGCAAATTTTTCATCTGCAATAATTTCTTATTTTTTATTCTATTGCGATTATCGAAATATTCCTTCCACAATCTTGTTGGTTTTGGTGCGTTGATCTGCGAAAACTATAAAAAATCTCTTCGTTTTTATAGGTATCAACTTTTTGGTTTTGTATTTTTTTAACTCCCGCTTTTAGCAATTTTTCCTCAACATAAAACGGCAAATCAAACAAGTATTTGCCAGAATTTGCGCCGCTTACAAAAAAAATTTTATTATTTGCGCTTTCGCTCAAAAAGTCGTCAAAAAAATCTGTCGAAACTTCGTAAGAATTTTGTTGAATTGTTGGCCCAATAATTGCCGAAATATTTTTTGCCCCCAGATTTTTCATTTGCAAAATTGTCGATTCAACCACGCCCAATTTAGCTCCGCGCCAACCAGCATGAACGGCGGCAATTATTTTTTCTTGCTCATCAAACAATAAAATTGGCGCGCAATCAGCCGTTACAACCCCCAAAACAACATTTGGCAAATTACTCACAAGCGCGTCAGCTTTTGGCAGGTTTTGTTCGCCATAAATTTTTTGCGCTTTGTCAATTAGCGCAACTTCAAAACCGTGAATTTGATTTACAAACAAAACTTTTTGGTTTGAAAAACCTTGTTCAAGCATTGATTTTGCTAAATTGGTGCGATTTTTAAGTGCGCGATCAATCACGCAATTTTTGCCAAAAAAATGGTATTTTATTTTCATATTTGGCTTTTAAAAAAACGTAATTTAGCTAAATATTCTTGCGGATTTTTAATTTTAACCAGCGACTCTTTTGGCGTAAAAAACATGTCGTGAAGCCTTGTAAGCAAAAAGCGCGTGGCGGCTGCAACCAAAGCAATTTTTAAAAAATTTTTCTCAAACTCGCTAAATTTTTTGACAGATTCATAGCCGCACAACATTTCAAAAAAACATTTTTCATTAAAAACATTTTTTTCATCAAAACACCAAGCATTAACCGCAATTGCAAAATCATAAATCAAAGCGTCGGTGGCGGCAAAATAAAAATCGATCACGCCGCTTAGTTTTTTGGATTTATCAAAAAAAACATTATCTGGAAATAAATCTAAATGCGCCGCGCCTTTTGGCAAATCAGCGCGCCAGCTTGCGCGCAAAAAGTCTAGATTTTGTAAAATTTCATCGCGCAAACCTTTTTGATAAGATTCAAGCCAATTTTCAAATTTTAAAAAAAGCGCGCCAAAACCCTCAACGCCAAGTTCATTTGGTCGCGTCATTGAAAAATCTTCTGTTGCCAAATGTAGTTGCGCCAAAGTTTTTCCAACTTCGAAACAGTGTTTTGGCTCAATATTTTTGTAATAACCGTCAATTTCGACCGGCAAAGTTTTACCGTTTAAAAAACTTACAATTACTGATTTTTTTTGCGCCAAATCAACAAGCATCAAGCCTTTATTATCAATAATTGGGCGCGGACAACAAATATTTTTTTGCGCCAAATGCAATTTTAAATTTATGAAAAATGGCAAGTCATTTTGATTAATTCGCGACTCAAAAATTGTTAAAATAAAACGCCCCAAATCAGTTTCTAAAATGAAATTTGAGTTATCAATTCCATCGATAATTTCTTTAAAATTAACCAACTTTCCCAATTGATAATTTTGTAGGTGAAGCTCGATTTGAGCCTTTTTTAGCTTGGTGTGAACCGCCATTTTTAATATTTATCTAAATCAAATTCGTCTTTTAGTCGAATTTGGGTTAATTTTGAATTGCTGCGCATCGACTAAATCGCTGCATTCGCAATTGAGTTTTGGTTTATTTTTTATCGTCTAGTTCGCGAGATTTATTCCACGCCATTTGCCACGAAGCGTTTGATTTAGTGGTTTTAGACCATAAACCCGAAGATTTTTT
>CANEUK010000152.1 GCA_947441695.1 Rickettsiales bacterium | reverse complement strand
TGTGCTCTTCCGATCTCATCTGATTTGGCAAAATAGTGAAAGCGATGTTTTTTTTGGCGTTAATTAATGGCAACGCAATTTCAGAAACGCGTTTAGCGGCTCTGATTCCGGCTGAATCGCCATCTAAACAAACTATAATTTTATCGGTAATGTAAAAAAGCTCTTTTAAATGTTCGCTTCCCAAAGCCGTTCCAAGTCCAGCTACTACGTTTTCAACGCCATTTGAAGCCAAGGCAATTGTGTCCATATAACCTTCAACCACAACGGCGTAGCCTTTAGAAAATATTGGCTTGCGAGCAAAATAAAAATTGTAAAGTGTTTGGTTTTTTTTAAATAAATCAGTTTCAGCCGAGTTTAAATATTTGGGCATTTCGTCGCCAAGCGCGCGTCCTCCAAAAGCGATAACCCGATTTTTTTTATCGGTAATTGGAAATATTATGCGATCACGAAATTTATCATAAAAATTCTGCCGCTCGTTTTTTCCAATAATTCCGGTTCTCGAAATTTCTAGATCGCTAAATCCTTCGGTTTTTAGAAAATTTATCAGCGAATCAAAAGAATTTGGAGCAAATCCGAGGCGAAATTTTTTGGCAATTATTGAATTAATTTGTCGTTTTTTGAGATAATTTCGAGACTTAGAATCAGAAGATTCGTGAAGATTTTTTTCAAAAAAATTACAGCTTTTTTCTAAAATTAAATAGTCTCGCTCTTCAAGACTTTCTTGAACTTTGTCAAATTTTACTTGCGGCACCAAAATACTAAAATCATCCGCTAATTTTTGAACGGCGTCACGAAAATCGAGCCCATCAATTTTCATGGTAAAACCAATGATATCGCCATGTTCGGCGCAACCAAAACAATGATAAAATCCTTTTTGGTCGTTTACGGTAAATGAAGGCGATTTTTCGTTGTGAAACGGACAAAGCCCGTGAAATTCTTTGCCGCGAAATTTGAGTTTTACCCTTTTTCCAACAACTTCCGAAGTGAGAATGCTTGAACGTAATTTGTCAGGAAAGTCTTTGGGAAAATGCATCAAATAAAATTGGGAGGCGTGTTTTTTTAAAAATAAAAAGTTTTTTTGCGATTTGTGAAAATTGCTTAATACGCGGCAATTTAAGATTTGATTTAGTAATTATAATTCCAGAGCAAATCAAAAAAAGTCATGATAATTGAAAATCCAATTGGAATTGAAAAATTGTCATCAATGCCAATCAGGCTAGGGCGCGCTTCAAACATAGTAACGCAAAAAACTGCAAAAATACCAAAAAGATAAAACGAAAAACTAGAATGAAAAAAAGCTCCGCAGCCAAAAAGAATAATTAAGGCGCTGATAAAAAAAGCTGATGAACCAGCTAAAGATTTTTCAAAAAAAGGTCGACTAGAAACGCTTTTTCCAACCAAAGAAGCTGCTGAATCAGAAATTGCCAAAATTACAAAAGCGGTTATCGCAATTGATGGCTTAAAAATTAAAAAATTAATACAAGTTGCAAGACCAACCCAACTAGCTCCGCAAAGTTTTTCGCCAGTTATTTCGTGATCTTTTAAAATTAGTCCAAAGGCTTTGTTAAAAGCGTTTTTTATTTTTGGATTTTTTTTGCGCGAATAGTCAATCGCAACCAACAAAAGAGTTAATGGAGCAAAAATTATTAGGCTTTTCCATTTTCCTATCAGGTAATAAGTAATTGGAATGATTAGCAGCAAAAGATGAAAACATTTGCGGTAAAAATCTCGTTCTAAGTTCACTGTTTTTTTAAATTTATTTTTTAGCGGATGAATCTTCGTAAATTATAACTTCGTTTTTGCCAGCGTAGCCTAGAACCTTGCGGGCTTGTTCGTCTAAAAGATCAATATCAAGAGAGTTTAAATTCATTCCATCAACCATATTTTTTTTGAATTGCAATTTGGCAAAAATTTCTTTTTTGGTGGTTTCTTCGTTTTGAATTTGTTTAGACAGAGTTGCTAGTTTTAACAGCCCCTTATCGCCAAAAATTATGAAAAATCCAAAGTATAAAATTGAAAAAAAGGCAACAAAGTAGCTAACGAATAACGTTTTTGAAATCTGGTGTTTTTTTACAATTCGATAAAAAAAATTATGATTCATTGGTTTTAAAACTAGTTTCTTTGACAAACTTCTTGAGCTGCCTCAACAATGTTTTTAGTTTTTGGTAAGGCCAGTCTTTCAAGGTTTGCCGCGTAAGGCAAAGGCGCGTCAACTGACGCTAATTTTTTGACTGGCGCGTCAAGATAATCAAAAGCCTCTTCCATTAAAATTGAAGCAATTTCGCTGCCAATTGAGGCAAACGGAAAACCTTCTTCAACCGTGACGCAGCGGCTGGTTTTTTTAACCGAATTAACAATTGTTTCGCGATCAATTGGGCGAATGGTGCGAAGGTCAATTACTTCGGCGTCAATTCCTTGCAAAGCCAATTCTTCTGCGGCTTCAAGCGCATATTTAACCACCAAAGAAAAGGCGATGATTGTCACATCTTTTCCTTCGCGCAAAATTTTGGCTTTGCCAATTTCCACCAAATGATCGTCGTCATATTCTTCTTCAAACGACATTCCGTAAGTGATTTCGTTTTCTAAGAAAATTGTTGGGCTTGAATCGCGAATTGCACTTTTTAGCAATCCTTTGCAATCGGCCGCTGAATAAGGCGAGATTACTTTTAAGCCCGGAATTGCTCCGTACCACGCGGCGTAGCATTGCGAATGTTGCGCGCCAACGCGAGAAGCCGCACCGTTTGGGCCACGAAACACAATTGGGCAGCGAACTTGTCCGCCTGACATATAATTTGTTTTAGCCGCAGAGTTAATAATTTGGTCAATTGCCTGCATCGCAAAGTTGAAAGTCATAAATTCGATGATTGGACGCAAGCCCGCAAAAGCCGCTCCAACGCCAATTCCCGCAAATCCGTGTTCGGTAATTGGCGTGTCAATCACGCGTTTGGCACCAAATTCGGCAAGCAAACCTTGGGTCACTTTGTAAGCGCCGTTATATTCAGCCACTTCTTCGCCCATCACGAAAACTTCGGAAGTTGAGCGCATTTCTTCTGCCATTGCCTCACGTAAGGCTTCGCGGACGGTTAATTTTCTAAGAGTCATGTTTTTTTAACTATGTTTTGATTGTAAAAAATTTCCTTGAGCAAGAATTAATTCTTCGGCGTAAAGCCTTTTATTGTCGCTATTAAACTCTTGCTTGAGATCGCAAGATAGATTTTCAATTGAAACAATTTTGTAAGAAACACATTTGTAGCTACCCAACTCATAAATAATTTCAAAGGACAAAACAAAATGGAATCCGTCAGAGTTCACTTTTGGATCGTTTGAAGGCGATAAATAAAAACTTCTTTGCGTTGTTGCCACGCTTTTCAAATTGAATGTTTTGCATTCTAAATAACAAACTCGACCCAATTCATCTTTGAATTGCAAATCGGGATAGCCAGCAGATTTATTTTTGCCTGATTTTGTTGTTTTTGTTAGAGTTTTGTAACCAATTTTTTCTAAAGCTTTTTTGACGAATGGTTCAATGTAATTACCAACTTCGTTGACTCTTTTGCTTTTTATTCCGCCAGATTTATTGACTTCCAAACCAACGTCTTGAGCTACTAATTTTAAGGTTTGCAAAAGTTTTTTATTCTCTTTTTTTGTTCCGTCAAAATGCAAAACTTTTTTTTGATAAATTGATTCAATCACCAAGTTAAACGGCACTTTTTTAAGTGGCTTAATTATTTGCTTAACGAGTTCTTCAAGATTTTTTGTATATTGGTCTTTCATGGTTTTTGAAACAAAACAATTCGGTTAGAATTGGT
>CANEUK010000151.1 GCA_947441695.1 Rickettsiales bacterium | reverse complement strand
TCATTTTTTCTGATATAAACTTCTATTTGGCGAGTAATTTTTTTTGAAGATTCTTCTGGTTTTAAGGAACTTTTTTCATCAAAAAATTCAATTTTTTTATCACTTTTCTCAACTTCAACAATTTGATTCAAAAAAACGTAATTTTTTACAAAAGATTTTTTAAATTCTTCGTTGCGAAAATAATATTCTAAAAACCCAACATTGCATTCGCCAAAATCAAATAGATTTTTCTTCTCAATAAAAATTAGCTGACTTTTTTTGTCTTTAATATGCCGACTCAACTTAGAAAATAAATAATCTTTTTCATTGATTGTCGGGCTTGGATTTGGATCGTTTTTTTCAATTTCTGAATAGAGATATTCAAAGCTAATAAAAGGCAATTGACTTTCTTTTTTAAGATAATTTCTAGCCGGATAACTAGTTGGAATTAATTCAGAAATTATGGTAATTTCTTCATCTTTTTTGCTGTAATTTTTAACATTTTTAATTATTTGATCATTCAAATAATTTGGCGATTTAAATTGAAAAGCACTCGAATTTGAAAAATTAAAAATCGCAGCCAAATGCAAACTTAAAAAGTAAGACAAAACCGCAAAAAAACTAGTTGCATTAAGCGTTGAGAAATTTTTATCTAAAGAAGTTTTTTGGTCAAAAAACAACAAAAGAACAAAAAATATTCCTGAAATAATTAAAGCCAAATCGGCAGTTTCTTTAAAAAAGAACAAAGAAGAACTTGTAAAAATAATCGATAGAAAAAAAACCCAAGAAAAAAAAGTTCTTGGAACCAAAATTTTCTCCAAAAAACCTAATTTTAACGAGTTTTTTTCTTGCAAAAAATCTTTCCACTTTTTGTTTTTGGCAATCGCAAAAATCCACCAAAAAATACATAAACTACCAATAAAATCGAACGAACTTTTGCTATCAAATTGAGGAACAATTAAAACAAGAACTAAAAAAAACCAATCACGTTTCCAATTAATCAAGCTGTTTTTTGTCAGTAGAAAAGTTAATAAAAAAACTAGCGGCAAACATATTGAATAAAAGGCAAAACGCTGATCAAAACCCGCAATTAATTCAGAAATTACTACCAAAGAAATAGCCAAACTCGCTAAAAAAAATGGTCGCAAAAACTCAAATTTTTTTATCAAAGAAGAACATAAAAAGCTGATTAAAAAAACAGGAAAAACTTCTGATTTTAAAATAAAAAAGTAGAAAAAATTACTTTCAGAATAATAGAGCTTTGCCAAAGTTTGCAAATATTCTAAATAGTCAGGAACCTTGGTTTTAATAAGGATGTAATAAGAAATTAGCCAAAACAAAGTTGCATAATTTCTTAGGCAAAAACCGCTAATAATTGACTTTTTTTTACATAGTTTTGCCACTTCAAAAACTATTACAAAAATTCCATAATTTGGCTTCAGGCAAAAAAGCAAAGCTGCCAAAGTTCCAATTGCAATTTGGTCGATTTTTTTAAGATTATTTTCAGAAATTAAATGATAGGAAATATAAGGAAAAACTAACGCCAAAAGATAAGTTGATTTGGTGCCAAATTCGTTGAATTGAAGGGTAAAAACTCGCCAAAAAAAGCCGCAAGCAAAACTCAAAATTATCAAGTTAAAAATTGTGCGATTTTTGTAAATTTCAGATCTGCTAAGAATTTTAGCCGAAAGATAAAGCGTTAAAATCCCAATCAAATTAGAAATTATTTCTGAACAAATAATTAAATTTAGATCAAAAGCTTTAGCCAAAAATTGCGGCAAAGCGTTTAAATAAAGAAAAAGCGGTAGATTATTTTCTAAAAAATCTTGGTAATATTTTTTACCATTTAAAAATTTTTTTGTTATTTCTAACAAAGCCGCCGAATCATGCCCAATATCACGGCTAGATTGCGCCAAAAGGCTAATTGCAATTATTAACAAACATCCAAAAAACGCACATTGTTTTGAAGCAAAAACTTGTGAAAAAAATCGAGTTATTCGTAAGGTTTTTTTTAATAAAAACTCACCAAATTTCTTGCCAAGAATTAGTCTTTTTTCTTCAAAATTTTTTTGGATTTCAAGTAGATCGATGGGCATTTTACTTGGCTTAATTTTAGTTTTTTGCAATTAACCAACTTCTTTTGATAAGTCGCAGTTTGCTTAAATTTAGTGGCGGCGTTTAAATTTTAAAATCACTTCCCAAATAAACTTTTCGCACCATTTCATTATCAATAATTTCTTCTTTTGAGCCAGAAGTTAAAATTGCCCCATCATAAACAATATAAGCTCGATCAACAATTGATAAGGTTTCGCGCACATTGTGATCGGTAATTAAAACTCCGATGTCGCGATTTTTTAACTGCATTACCATTTTTCTGATGTCGTTAACCGCAATTGGATCAACGCCAGCAAAAGGCTCATCAAGCAAAATAAAATCTGGATTTGTTGCCAAAGCGCGAGCAATTTCAACGCGTCTGCGCTCGCCACCAGAAAGAGCAAGCGCGTGTGATTTTCTGATATGAGTAATAGAAAATTCTTCAAGCAATTCTTCTAATTTTTCTTTTCGTTTAGACGCGTTTTCTTCCGCAATTTCTAAGATTGAATAAATATTATCCTCAACATTCATGCCACGAAAAATTGAAGCTTCTTGCGGCAAATAGCCAATTCCAAGGCGCGCGCGTTGATAAATTGGCATGTGGGTAATATCGAGCTGATTAAGAAAAATACTTCCAGAACCAACCCTAACCAAACCAACAATCATATAAAAACAAGTGGTTTTGCCAGCTCCATTTGGACCCAAAAGACCCACAACTTCGCCTTGCGAAATTTTTAGACTAACGTCGCGAATTACGCTTTTTTTGCCGTAAAACTTGCTCAAATTTTTTGCGCTTAAAGTTTTGTTAACTTTGGTCATTTTTTATTTTTTTCTTCAGTTTTTTTATCTTGCAAATCTTCTCCAATCACAACTACCACGCGCTTATCGCCGTCATTTTTTTTGATTGAGGATTTGTCTTTATTGCCAACAAAATTTCCTTTTTTGGTGGTTAAATTATAAATAAATTTATCGCCGCTGGCAATTGAAGTTCCGTTATTGACGATAACATTTTGCTGCAAAACAAAAATATTTTTTTGCGGATCAAAATAACCAAAATCGCCACTAGCAACAAATTCTTCGCTAAAAATTTTTACATTTTCGCGAGCTTCAATTATTTTTATCGAAATTTTTGGTTTTTCTATTTTTTCGTTCTTTATTTCTTCAAGTTTAGAGTTTTTATCTTTTGGCTTTCGATCTTCGCTGTAAAACAAAACCATCTTTTTGGCCAACAAACTACTATCATCTTTTTCAACTACGACGTTATTTATAAAACTGACGGTTTGAGATTTTCGCTTGATGTCGATTATATCCGATCTTATTTTAGTTTGACCTTCGGAGCCTGGTTTTGCTAGTGCCGCATTTTCTTGCAAATTAATCAAAATTAAAAATTCGCAGCTAAAAGTTATGAAAATTATCCAAAACCTTTTCAAAAAAGTTAACTTAAAGAGTTTTATTTTTACTTGCATTTTGGCATTTTTGATAATCTTGCAATCGCATAAAAACATTGATGCTAATGACATTTTAGAATTTAATCGCGACCCTAAAAATTATAATGTAAAATTACAAGTCGTCGATGAAAAAGAACAAAAAATTGCCGAATTTCTTGTAGCAATTGCCAATTCAAAGCAAAAACAAGCTTATGGATTGATGAACTTAGAAAATCTTCCGCAAAAACATGGCATGATTTTTGAATTTGAAAAAACCGAAATAATCTCAATGTGGATGAAAAACACGCTAATTTCGCTC
>CANEUK010000150.1 GCA_947441695.1 Rickettsiales bacterium | reverse complement strand
CTGAAAAAGGTCATAATATTGTTGAAGCTACGGCAATTGCCACCAAACAACGCTTTCGTCCAATTTTAATGACATCGATGGCTTTTATTTTAGGAATTACGCCACTTGCAATTGCCACGGGAGCTGGTTCAGCAAGTCAACGCGCAATTGGAATTGGCGTGATGGGCGGCATGTTTGTGGTCACTTTTGTAGCAACTTTATTTGTGCCAATGTTTTTTGTTTTGGTTCAAAAATTTGCACGAAAAAACCGCTTGAAATAAAGATTTAAAGACAGGTTTTTAATCAGGTTCTCAAAACAAATTCTAAAGAAACCTAAAAATGAAATATAACTCACTAAAAACAAATCTTTCAAAAAACTTTAAATCTTTTTCTAGTGGCTTTAGCTCAAAATCAAAGCGGATGGGAACTATTGGAATTATTGGCTTAGATCCCCTAGCAGCTGCGAATTTAAACAAAGAAATCGTTAGTTATGGTAACTCAATTGGAATGATTGACGATCAGCATTTTCCCGAAATTTTAACGGTTGGAATTAAATCAAGAGATTCAAGACACTTACAAGACCAAGCCAATTTGTGCTTCGATTTTGGCTGCGATTTGGTTGCTATTCCTCAAGAAACTGGCGATTCAAAGTTAGCTAAAAGGATTTCTAACGATATTTCTTCAATTCCAGTTTTTACCCTTGAACAAAACATGAAAGAATTGGCAAAAAAAGTTACCAATTATGCAAATGAGCTAGAAAAACCAAGGCGAAACAAGATTGTTATTCATGAAAATATAGAAGAATTACAAATAATCGAAAATCTAAAAAACGATCAAAAAATTAGATTATGGAGAATTAACGACAGAAAAGAATATGGCGGCTATTCGGTTTTAAAAAATGGATTTATTGGCGTTATTGGCGGAGCTGGACCTTTAGCAAGTGCTGATTTTTGTTTTAAATTAGCTCAAACATTAACTCCTTTTGTGCATTATAGCGCCAATTCAGCTCCGGGCAAACATCGTTTTGAAATGGAAAATGGACCCTCTTACATAGAACATTACAAAAATGCGGTTAATTTTTTTGACTCAATAAATGCCACGAACTTAGCTATTCCTTGTAATACTGCGCACAAAAGATTGGAAGAATTTTGTAAAAATTCTTTGTCAAAAATAATTGATATTCGTCAATGTGTTTTTGAAGAATATCCAAATGCCGAAAAACTTATTTTATTTGGCACCAAAGCAACAACTGGCGTCGGTTTAAATGAAGGAGAAATCGGAGCTTACGAAAAACTTCGTTGTGAAAAATATTCTGATAAAAGCAATTTTATTGTTCCAAGCCAACAAGACCAAGAAAAAATAATGACGGCAATTTATAGCGTAAAAGCTGGAGAACTGGATAAGGCAAAAGAAATAATTTTAGACGTAGTTTGCCAAGCCAGAAAAGAAAATGGCAACTTTTTTGTAATTCTTGGTTGCACTGAATTGCCGCTGGTATTTAAGGATATAGAACTTTGCGATCTTAAATTTATTGACCCAGCAGAATTACTTTTGACTAAGTGTCGACAAGAAATCATCAAATTTCAAACTCCAAGCACCACTATCAAAAAAGTATCGGACTTGAGTTACTTTGAGAATCTTAACCTAAAAAAAGCCGATGCTACCAAAAAAACTAACTTCATTTAATGAAATTCCAAATGATTAAAAAATCATTTTTTGCTCTTTTATTTTTATCTCTCAAAACAGATTTTGTTTTAATTTATCGAATTTCGCTGATTGGGATATTGGTTGCTGGAAGCCTATTCATAAAATTTTCTATCGACCAAGAAAAACAAAAAATTACTGAAGAAGTATTTGTTGTTGCTGAAGAAATTGAAAATTTAATTTCCTACAACATCGATTATCTAAAATATCAAATACACTACGCAACCAAGCAAATCATAGATACGCGGGCTAATTTAGATGATAAAAAAATGGAAAAAATTCTCTCATCTTTTGTTGGTAATATTAATAACCAAATCGATATCTCAATTGCTTGGAACGCTTTTTCTTGGGTCAACAAAAACAATAATCTTTCGGTTGATGGTGCCGCAGGAATCATAAAAAATCCTATCGATTTGTCCAATCGCGACTACTTAAAAATAACTTCCAAAATTCCTAACCAGCTTATTTTTGGTAAAGCAGTTAGTGGCGCACTTTCTGATAGATTGATAATTCCGGTGGCAATGGGCGTATTTTCTGACTATAACGCCTATTTAGGAACTTTGGTTTTTGGCTTGGATATAGAAAGAATTTTAGCAAAAATTGAAAAAAATATCGGCAACGAAACCTTTAGATTTGCCTTGATAAACAACACCAAAGTTGCCTTTACTTCAAATAATTTTGACAAAAAAAAGTTAGTTTTAGCCCAAAATTTAATCTCAAAATTAAACACGAAAAAATCTGAATACATGATCAGTTCGCAAGATTTATTTGCCAAAAACCTAGGCTTTATTGGCTTAAAAAATTTTAAAAATTCTCCTTTAAGCGTGTTGGTTTTTTACAACACCGAAAAATCTCATCAGCAACTTTTTAATCTTTTTTTAAAACAATCTTTTTTGGTTTTATTGGTAATTTTTGCCTTAATTGTTTTGTTTCAAAAAATTTATCGCAAAATTATCAAGCCAACTTCTGATTTATCCCAACTTGCCTCAAAAATTTCTAAAAGAGATTTTTCATTCATAATTGACAAACCTTCTGGCAAAGAACTAATCGAACTTTTCAACACTTTAAATTCTTTAAAAGAAGTGATGAGACGCGAAGAAATTTTGCTGCAAAAACTTGAACTCGCTAATTTTCAATTATCCAAAACCAATCAAGCCAAAGTTGAATTTCTTGCCAAATCTTCTCATGAACTCAAAAACTACATTTATGCAATTTCTGGCTTAAACAAACTGGTTTTAAGTAATCAAAAAGAATTACAAACTTTGCAAAACGAAGAATTACAAATGGTTGAAACAATATCAGCGCAATCAGAAGAATTACTTCATTTTGTCGAAGATTTGCTTGATACCAACCAAATTGAAAGTGGCGAATTTTCTCTTAAAAAAATTGAAAATTATCCGCCTAAAAAACTGATTAACCGCATTATTTTGCTCAATAAAAGCCTGGCAATTCAACATCAAATTTCACTAAAAACTAACTTTGAAGAAAATTTGCCTCTTTTGCGCTGCGACGTTCGCCGAATGAAGCAAATTTTAGCAAATTTAATCAGCAACGCTATAAAATATAGTAACCCTCAAAGCGTTGTTGTTGTAGCTTGTAGCCATGTTTTAGGTCAAAATAAAATCTGTATTGAAATAGCTGATCAAGGAATTGGAATGGACGCTGAAGAACTAAAAATGTTTTTATCAGAAAGTGGAAAAAACATCGATAAATCAGACTTGCAAAACGTTGATTCATACGGAATTGGAATTCCAATTGTGTTTAGATTGGTTGAACTTCAGGGCGGAAAAATTGAAGTGGCGTCGAAAAAAAACATTGGCACAACAATAAAATTATTCTTTGAAAGCTCGCCAAATCTAGAAAATAACAGAAATTATCTGCCGCAAAATAAAAAAATTCTTATTGCTGACGACAATTTAGTGAATCTCAAAATTACCACCAAAATTTTACAATCAGTGGGATATCAAACAAAAACCGCTCAAAATGGCGAAGAAGTTTTAAAAATTTTAGACCAAGAAGATTTTGATCTAATTTTGATGGATGGTGAAATGCCGATAATGAATGGCTTTGAAGCAACAAAAAAAATTCGCGATGGAAAAATTTTTAAAAAATTCAAGCAATATCAAACAATTCCGATCATCGCTTTGATGGCAAAT
>CANEUK010000149.1 GCA_947441695.1 Rickettsiales bacterium | reverse complement strand
TTAGAGCGCATCATCAAAGCCAGCTCAAACGAAAACTCGATAATTCTCGACTGCTTTGCGGGCAGCGGCACCACGGCTGCGGTGGCGCAAAAATTGGGACGCAGATGGATTGTCTCCGACATCAACAAGGGCGCCATTCAAACCACTTCAAAACGCCTGCAAAATATCATCAAAGAGCAACAAAACCAGCTAACCAACAAAAATTTTCACAACTCTTTTCAAGTTTTTCGCGTTAATAATTACGACTTTCAAACCTGCTTTGCTGCCACTCAAATTGTCGTCGAAAAATATGGCATTGAACGCATTAGTTCCGACACTTTTTTTGACGGCAAAATTGGCGACAAATTGATAAAAATGCTCGACTTCACGCGCCCCGCAAACTTGCTCGATTTGCAACTGCTCAAAGACGAAATAACCAATATTCGCCAAGACGAAACCAGAGATATTGTGCTTTTTGCCTCGGGCGTTGAATTGGCATTAAAACAAGAATTGGTTAAATATAATCGATCTCGAAGCGTCAACAAAATTGATTTAATCGATATTCAATCTGATGGAATTTTGAGTTTTGAAAAACCCGAAAGCCAAATCGAAATTTCGCGAAATGGCAACCAAGCCAAAATTGAAATCAAAAACTACCTTTCGCCAACAATTTTAAAACGTCTTGAAATTGAGCGTTCACTTTTCAGCGAACATATTACCGATTTTAGAAGTCAAATTGACGTAGTTTTAATTGACCTAAACTACCAAGAAGGCGCGCCATTCAACATTTGTTTTTGCGACGTGCCACAAAAGAAAAAAGATTTTATCAAAGGTCAATATTTGCTCGAAGCCGCGCCAAACGCCAAAATTGCGGTTAAAATTATCGACATGCTTGGCGAAGAAACTTTGTTTTGCTCAAACTAAATGCTAAATCGCGTTAAAAAAATTTTTGAACTTGAGGCGGCAACGGGCGTTTTGTTGGTGGTTGCAACCGCGTTGGCGTTGGTTTTGGCTAATTCGAGGTTTTTTGAGGTTTATCAAAATTTTTTGGCGTTTGAGTTGCGGTTTGATTTTTGGGTTTTGGGGCAGAATTTTATTCAAAAATTTTATATCGACCAAAGTTTTGGTCAAAATTTTGAAATTGGTAAAAATTTTGCTCAAGTTTTTAGCGTCAATAAAGGCTTGTCGATTCAACATTTTGTAAATGACGCGCTGATGACGCTGTTTTTTTTGTTAGTTGCGCTTGAACTAAAAGAAGAAGTTTTAACTGGCGAACTTTCAAGCAAAGCGCGCGCAATGTTGCCAGCAATTGCAGCTTTGGGCGGCGTGCTTTTTCCGGCATTAATTTTTTATTTTTGCAATTTTAATCAACCTCAAAATTGGCGCGGTTTTGCCATTCCAACCGCCACCGACATTGCGTTTGCTTATGGCGTGATTTGTTTGTTTGGCAAAAAAATTTCTAAATCGCTCAAGGTTTTTTTAATTTCTTTGGCAATATTTGACGACTTAATTGCTATTTTTTTAATCGCGTTTTTTTACTCGCAAAACCTTGATTTGCTTTATTTTGTTTGGGCTTTTTTGGTTGTGCTTTTTTTGGGTTTTTTAAATTGGCGCAATGTCCAAAAAATTTGGGCTTATTTGGTTTTGGGCGTGGTTTTGTGGTGGTTGGTTTTAAAATCTGGCATTCATCCAACTATTGCGGGCGTTGCTTTGGCAATGTTTATTCCAAATCAAAACGGATTTTCGCAAAAAATAATTAAAAAAATTGCGCCCGTGGTAAATTTTTTGATTTTGCCCATTTTTGCCTTTGCAAATAGCGGCGTTGTAATCAAAAATTTTTCTTCTGAAATTTTTTTACAACCCTTGGTTTTTGGCATTATTTTGGCGTTGTTTTTTGGCAAACAAATTGGCGTGATGTTGTTTAGTTTTTTTGCCATAAAAATGGGTTTTTGTCACTTGCCGCGAGGTTCAAAAGGCGAATGTAGTTGGCTAGAATTCTACGGCATTGCCGTTTTGACGGGCATTGGTTTTACGATGAGTTTTTTTATTGGCGCGCTGGCTTTTGCGCAAAACCATGCGCTGTTTGATCAAGTTAAAATTGCGGTTTTAAGCGCGTCGTTTTTGGCTGCGCTGTTTGGAAGTTTAATAATTTATTTAAGTTTGGCAAAAAAATGAAAAAATTACAAATCGCCATTATTGGCGCTTCGGGCTATACGGGCGCAGAGTTAATCAGAATTTTGCTTAATCATCCAAACGCCCAAATCGCCGCGCTTATTGCCAATAGCAACGCGGGGCAAAAGATTTCGCAGATTTATCCGCATTTAATTCACTATAATTTGCCCGATTTACAAAAAATTGAACAAGTTGATTTTAGCACAATTGACGTGGCTTTTGGCTGTTTGCCTCACACAACTTCGCAAGAAACTTTCAAAAAACTTTTGGCGGATAAAAAAAATTCGCACCTAAAAATCATCGACCTTTCGGCCGATTTTAGGCTTGACGATATTAACGATTACGAAAAATGGTACGAACACCAACACGTTGCGCCAAACTTACAACCACAAGCAATTTACGGACTTTGCGAAATTAATCGCGCCAAAATTAAAAAATCTAACTTAATTGCCTGTCCCGGGTGTTATCCAACTTCGGCTTTGTTGCCGCTAATTCCGCTTTTGCAAAATAATTTGATTGAAAATCACGACATTATCATCGATTCAAAATCGGGCGCAACTGGCGCGGGGCGCGCGCTTAAGCAAGGAAATTTATTTTGCGAAGTCAATGAATCTATCAAAGCTTATTCAATTGGAAAACATCGCCATATTGGCGAAATTGAGCAAGAACTTGGTAAAGCCGCAAAATCTAAAATTGAAATCGATTTTACTCCGCATTTGCTGCCAATTAATCGCGGTATTATTTCGACAATTTACGCCAAAATTAACCCAAAATTTTCACTTTCCGACATTCAAAATTGCCTTGAAACAAAATATGAAGACGAACCTTTTGTGCGTGTTATTGATGGCGAACCAAACGTTAAAGACGTTATTGGCACTAATTTTTGCATGATTGCCGCCAAACAAGCGCGCGTTTTGGGGCGAGTAATTTTGGTTTCGGTGATTGATAATCTGTGTAAAGGCGCGTCGGGACAAGCGGTTCAAAATATGAACATTATTTTTGGGCTTGACGAAAAAACTGGTTTAGAATTTGCACCAATTTTTCCTTAATCAAATTCAAATTTCGTTTGAATTTGGGTTGGTTTTGAATTGCTTTCGCGCACAATTGAATTGGCGAATTAAGCAATAATTTTTTTTTAAGAAAAATCAGCTTCCTCAATCAGTTCGGGTATAAATAACTAATTCATGACTACAATTTTTGCACCAATTACATCGCCAATTCGCGCCGGAATTTTGGTGATTCGAATTTCTGGCTCCAAAACAATTAATTGCCTGCAAAACCTTGGTTTTAAAGGCGCGCCGCAACATCAAAAAATTTCGTTTTTTAAAATTAAACACCCAAAAACTCTCGAAATTATCGACGAAGCTTTGGTAAGTTTTTTTAAGAATCCGCAAAGTTTTACGGGCGAAGATATTGCCGAAATTTCAATTCACGCCTCACCTTTTATTGCCAAACAGATTTTTGAAATTTTAAGCCAAATAGAAAATGTGCGTTTTGCCGAAGCTGGCGAATTTTCGAAACGGGCTTTTTTAAATGGCAAACTTGATTTGGTTCAAGCCGAAGCAATTCCTGATTTAATTGCCGCCGAAACCGCTGCGCAACACAAACAAGCCCTAGCGCAACTTTTAGGAAAATTGGGCAAAATTTACGAAGATTGGCGTTTTCGTTTGATTGAAGTTTTTGCCCTAATTCAAGCGGCAATTGATTTTCCCGACGATGATTTGCCGCAAAATATTTGCGACAAAGTTGAAGCCGATG
>CANEUK010000148.1 GCA_947441695.1 Rickettsiales bacterium | reverse complement strand
GCTAAGTTTGATGGCATTTTTACAACGGCAAATACAGTTGCAGATTTGGTTATGATGTTAGAAAAGTTTTCTGCGGTCATAAAGTTCGAGGCTCCATTAAACTTTATCGCGGGAAGACCATTTATAGAATTTAGCAAATAAGTTGGTTTTGCAGTACTGGTAAAGTTACTTTTTGAAGAAACTTGCGGGTTTATGTCGTACCAGTTGGTGATGGTCGATGAATTATCGGTTTCTGCCAAATCAAAGCTTGTATCTAGGGTTGATTCAATCCAAAGAGACATATTTTTAACCGAAGAAGCCGGAGAGCTTTGAGTTAGGCTTTGCGCGCTATTGATTTTTGCCTGACTAATAAGGCGGCTACTTTGGGTTACGCCAGCAACGAGTATTCCAACAATTAGAATTACGATTGAAATCTCGATTAAAGAAAAAGCACTAAAATTGCGGTTGTTTTTCATAATTATTTAAAAAATTCATTTGGAAAGATTGGCTCTAAAAGGAAATAAACGGGTTCTTAACAATTAAGTGCAACAAGATAAATAAAGAAAATCTTTGTCAATTTATTTTATCAAAATGACCTTAACTTTATCTAAGTTAGAAATATTTGGTGCGATGAGAAATCTTATATTTTCCGTTATTTTCTTCTTCGAACACTTCAAAATATTCTTGAAAACGATCTTCAACTTTAAAAATTATTTTTGGATTTTTGTTGTTATTATTAGGCTTGTAAAGATCCCACAAAACATATTTTTTATGACCGTTTGGGTAATTAATGTCAGTCTTAATTTCGTTTGCAAAAATTACTTCTACAACGCTCATCTCGATTTTATTTTTATCTTTCTTTTTGCCCTCGGGTCTAATTTGAACTATTCCAGTTAAAGATGTTACGTCAGAAAATTTCTGACCAAAATCAGCTTCCGAGCTATTTCTCAACAAGTATAAGTTAAAAGCCAAAGTCAAAGGCTTGTCTTTAATTTTCCACAAATAAGTCAGCGATAAATTATCTATGGTGTTTTGATCGATTTTGTGATTTAAAAAAAACTTTTCGATTTTTTTGATTAATTCTGGATATTTGCGAAGGTCGCTTTTCCAACTATTTGAATAATTACGACTACGAGCCGAAATTAATCTTAAATCATCGTCTATTTTTTCGTTATCAGCTCCCAAACTACCTTGCCATTTTGTTATGTAGTTGCGCTCGATAATTTTGTTTTTTGGGAAAAATTTTGCTCGATTTCCAATTGTTGGAACGAGATTCTTTTTTCCGTCTTGCGAGATGTAGTTTTTTTCTAAAAAAGTCTCCAAATTTTTATCTAAGGCGGGCGAATAATCATTCTGCGCAAATTTAAAATCTTTGTCGTTTTTAATTTCATCGGAAGCGTAAGCAATTGAAGAAGATTCAGATTCAACGGCAATTTTCACCAAACTTTTATCGGATTTAATTTTTTGAGGCGCGCTAATCAATAAAGCGCCATTATCTAAAAAAGCCATTTGAGCCAATTCAGGAATTTCTTTTAATCGATTTGATGCAAAAACATAATTTTGCGAATCAATTTTAATCATCTTTTTCATAAAAAGCTTATTATCCAAAAGCTTTGGATCTGCATATTGTAGAGCGTTGCGGCTTATATATGTAGAATTTTCCATGAAAGTTGGATCTAGGCGCAACTTGATTGAAGCATATTGTAAAATTTCGGGACTTATTTTTAGCAAACGGCGCATGAAATTTTCATCTTCCTTTAAAATTTCGGAAGCGTTTTGAAGTTGCGAAGCATCAATTAAAACAACTTTTAAAATCAGGTCACGATCTGATTTGAAGCAATCTGGAAGGGTTTTTAGAGCATCGGGGTTTTTATTTTTAACTTGTTGCAAAATTTGATCGGTAAATTCTTTGGTAATTGTGCAATATTGTGAAGAATTTTGAGCAAAAGAATTGAAAGAAAAAAATAAAAAAACGGCGATAATTAAGTTTTTAAAAACTCTCATCATCCTTTCATTGACGAAGCTTTTTGAATCTCGATGTTTTTGTGATTGTTGAAATAAATCACCAAAATAGCCAATCCAATTGCGGCTTCAGCGCCAGCAACGGTTAAAATAAAAATAGCAAAAACTTGTCCAACTAAATCGTTTAAAAACGCCGAAAATGCTACAAAATTGATGTTGATTGAAAGCAACATCAATTCAATTGACATCAAAAGCGCGATGATATTTTTACGGTTCAAAAAAATTCCGCTAACGCCAATGCAAAATAAAATAGCGGCAAGGGTGATAAAGTTAGTTAGTCCAATTTGATTCATAAATTTTGTGATTAAATTTCAATTCCTGCGCCAGACTTAACTTGCGCAATTTCTATTGAATTTTCTTTGTTGCGATCGACTTGATTAGAGATTTTTTGCCTTCTAATAAATTTGGTTTCTTCTTTTAGAGTCAAAACAATTGCGCCAATCATCGCTACAAATAAAATTGCTCCACTTAGTTGAAATGGCAAAACAAAATCTGTGTAAAGAATATTGCCAATAGCCTTAGTGTTTTGGACATTATCTGGAATTGGAAGAAGCGACTTTGTTTCGTAAAGCTTTGCGAAAGAAAGTTTTGTTATTAGCAAAATTTCGCAAAAAATAACTACGCCAACCATCATAAAAACTGGTAAATGAGGATTAGATTTTTGTTCAGATTTTTTTAAATCTACATTTAACATCATCACCACAAACAAAAATAAAACCGCGATTGCGCCTACATAAACAACAATTAAAAGCATCGCCAAAAATTCTGCACCAAGCAAAATAAAAAGCGCGGCCGCGTTTAAAAACGCCAAAACCAAAAACATCACTGAATGCACCGTATTTTTGGCACTTACAACCACAAGAGCCGAAGAGACTAAAACAAAAGAAAAAAGATAAAAAAGTAAGAGCGTAAAATTCATTTTTAAGCAGATTTTAAAGTTTAGTTTTATTCAAAAAAACCAGCTTTATTAAGGCTTGAGAACGGTTTTTTTAAAAGTTTATTATAATCCAAAGTTTAAATTATTTTGATAGATGTCAATTGGAACATTTGGGTTAATTTTAAGAGTCGCCAAGGAATTAATATCTAAATCTGGTTAAAGATATTGATCTTCCTTAGAACAAAAAATCTATTGCGAATGTAAGAATCAAAGCAAAACTCGCACAAACTATCAAAAAGATTTGCGAGTAATTTAGTTTGTCCGCATCAATTCAAAACAAACCCAAATTCGACTTAAGTCGAATTTGATTTAGTATAGTAAAATAACTTGATTCTTAGGCTTGTGGTAAATAGTTTGCCGCGCTCTTTACAGTCAGCTAGAAAGATAACTAAAAACACTTTTTTGGTTTTACAAAATTCAATTGTGGCTGTCTTGATAATTATCAAAATTTTAAAAAACTTTTAGGAGTATTCGTATGCCTGTAATCTTAACAGCAGAAAAAAGAGAAAACTTTGGCACCGCAGCCGCAAGAAGAATTAAAAAAGAAAACAAAATTCCAGCAGTTATTTACTCCAAAAATTCCAAAAACATCAATCTAAGTTTAGGCGTCAAAGAATTTGAACGCGAATATTTCAAAGGTATCGCGCTTAGTTCTGTTGTTGAGCTTGATTTTGAAGGTAAAAAACTAAAAGTTATTGCCCATAAAATTGAGCTTGATCCAGTTTCAGATCGTCCAATTCACGTAGATTTTTTTAATTGCGAAGATTCAAAAACTATTCGCGCCAAGCCAAAATTGGTTTTTATCAATCAAGACAAATCTCCGGGTTTAAAAAAAGGCGGATTTTTACACATCGTGCTTCGACGCGTTGAAGTTATTTGTGAAGATGAAAAATCGGTTTTAGATAAAATCGAAATCGACATATCAAGGCTACAAGTGACTCAAAAAATTAGAGCTTCAAACCTAATTTTGCCTCAAGGAATAAAATTAGCTAAAAAAGATG
>CANEUK010000147.1 GCA_947441695.1 Rickettsiales bacterium | reverse complement strand
TGGGTAATGATTGGCAAAGTATTTGGCGACGTCTCCTCCATTGGAATGTCCGCCAATGATAAATTTTTCTAGGTTCAATCCCAAGTTTTGTTTTTTGATCTCGTCAATTACGAATAATAAATTTGTCATTCCTCGCTCCCAAAGGTGTTTTCTTTCAATGGATTGAACAGCTTTTGGGTTCAATGTTTTAAGTCCATCAATGTCAGTTGGTAAGTCGTGTAGCGGACAAATAAAAGCGTAGCCTTTTCTTGTAAAAAATTTGGCTAAATAAGTGTGATTTTTATGAGGCCATTGGGCAATTCCTTTCTCAATTTCATTGAAAGTTTGCGGGTCTGCGTATCCATGATTGTAAAGCACCGAGGGAATATTTTTTGTTTCGATATTGGGCAGATAAATAATAATTGGTATTGATCGATTTCTTGTTGCATCAAAAAAGTTGAATTCTTGAATTTTCATTCCGCGCTGCCAATTTTTGCCGCAAAATCCGCAACTTTTGCGATTGTGGCTTCAACAATTTCTGCGCTTGATTTTTGTGCCAAAAAATTGTCGTCAATTTCTTTAACAAGGCTCGAGCCAATCACCACGCCGTCGGCACCAATTTTGGCAAATTCGCCAGCCTGATTTGGGGTTTTAATGCCAAAGCCAATGGCAATTGGTAATTTTGAAACTTGGCGCAAATTTTGCAGGTTTTTGATGTTTTCAGAAATGTCGGCTAGCTTTGTGCCTGTAATTCCCAACATCGAAACTAAATATAAAAATCCGCTGGCGTTTTTGCAGATTTTTTTGGCGCGGGCTTGATTTGTGGTTGGCGTGATTAGGCGAATTGAATCGAGGTTCGATTTTTTTATTTCGACTAAAATTTCGCCTTCTTCTTCAAGTGGTAAATCAACAATTAACATGCCGTCAACGCCCGATTTTTCGGCGTCGGCAAAGATTTTGTTCAAGCCATATTTCAAAACTGGGTTAAAATAAGTCATCAAAATCAGCGGCGTTTTTTGGTTGGTTTTTCTAAATTCTTCAACCATTTGCAAAGTTTTTTTCAAAGTCATGCCACCAGCAATTGCGCGCTTTGCGGATTTTTCAATAATTGGCCCGTCGCCCGCGGGGTCTAAAAATGGAACGCCAATTTCGATAATGTCGCAACCCGCATCAGGCAAGCGTTTGAGCAGTTCAAGCGAGGTTAAAAAATCTGGGTCGCCCGCGCAAATGTAAGAAATAAAAGCGCAGCGATTTTGTTTTTTTAGCTCGGCAAATTTTTGTTTTAGGCGTTTCATAATTTTACCCCCAAATAATTGGCTGCGGTGTTGATGTCTTTGTCGCCGCGACCCGAAAGATTAACGATAATTATTTGGTCTTTTGTCATTTTTTTTGCCAATTTGCACGCATAAGAAATTCCGTGCGCCGACTCAATTGCAGGAATTATTCCCTCGGTTTTGCATAAAAGTTGAAAGCATTCCATGGCTTCAACGTCGGTTGCGCTGACATATTCAACCCGTTGTTGCGAATGCAAAAAAGCGTGTTCGGGGCCAATGCCCGGATAATCTAGCCCCGCTGAAATTGAATGCGCGTCTTGAATTTGTCCGTCGTCATTTTGTAAAAAATAAGTTTTGTTGCCGTGCAAAACCGCCACAGTTCCCGCCGCAATTGAGGCGGAATGTTCGTGGGTGTTTAAGCCTTTGCCTGCGGCTTCTACGCCAAACATTTTAACTTTTTGGTCGTTTAAAAAAGCGTGAAATAATCCAATTGAGTTTGAACCGCCGCCAATGCAAGCAACCAAAGCGTCGGGCAGCTTTTTTTCGGCTTGTAAAATTTGCTTGCGCGCTTCAACTCCAATTACCGCGTGAAAGTCGCGAACCATTGATGGATATGGGTGCGGGCCAGTTACGGTTCCAAGCAAATAATAAGTTTCGCGCGAGTTTGAAATCCAGTCGCGCATTGCTTCGTTAATGGCGTTTTTTAGGCTTTTTGAACCACTTTCAACCGATACAACTTCTGCGCCCAAAAGCTTCATACGAAACACGTTTGGGGCTTGGCGTTCAACGTCTTTGGCGCCCATATAAATTGTGCAAGGAAGAGAAAAAAGCGCGCAAACCGTGGCGGTAGCAACTCCGTGTTGACCCGCGCCCGTTTCGGCAATGATGCGCTTTTTGCCCATTCTTTTGGCAAGCAAAATTTGTCCAACACAATTATTGATTTTGTGCGATCCAGTGTGATTTAGCTCGTCGCGTTTTAGATAAATTTTGGCGCCACCAATTTTTTGTGTGAGCCTTTCAGCCAAATAAAGCGGGCTTGGGCGACCAACATAATGTTTAAGATAATAAGAAAGTTCCTTTTTAAAATTTGGATCTTTTTTTGCAGATTTGTAGGCGGCGTCTAGTTCCAAAACTGCTGGCATTAAACTTTCGGCAACGTAGCGACCGCCAAATTCGCCAAATTTTCCGTTTTTGTTGGCTTGGTAATTTGTCATTAAAATTTTGATTTGATTGCAAAGGAAAAGAGCTTCTCAAGCTAGAAGTGCAAGGTTTTTTTGCTACATAAAAAATATTAAAATTTTCTTATTTTTCAAATTGACAGCTCAAATTTTTTCCATAACTTCCATAAAAATTCCATGATTTCCCAAACAATCCAAAATCTTTCCAAAAAAGCAGATGGCTTTATTTCTCTCAACTTTCACAAACAAAATCGACAATAAAGGGCGCGTTTCAGTGCCGTCGCAGTTTCGTGGCTCGTTGGTGAATCAAGATTTTTCTGGTGTGGTGGTTTATGAGTCGTTCGTCAACGATTGTATTGAAGGTTGCGACATTGATCGCATTCGCAAAATTTCTGAATCAATCGATAATTTAGATCCTTTTTCGCAAGACCGCGATGCGCTTGCAACTGCGTTGCTTGGCGGTTCAACCCAACTTTCAATTGACGCCGATGGTCGCGTGATTTTGCCCGAAAACTTGCTCAAAAAAGCCAAAATAAAAAGCACCGCAGTTTTTGTTGGAAAAGGCACAACTTTTGAAATTTGGCAGCCTGAAAAGTTTGAAGAATATATGGTTAAAGCCAAAAAAGACGCACGTGGAAAGCTTGATTTGGTGAGGTTAAAAAAATGAATAAACCAAAACCAATCGAAGATTCAGATTTTCATAAGCCAGTTTTGTTAAATGAAGTTTTAGAAAATTTATCGCCAAAAGCAGGCGAAATTTACTTAGACGCCACATTTGGCGCTGGCGGTTATTCGCGCAGAATTTTGCAAAAAGCCAATTGCCAAGTTTTTGCTATTGATCGCGATGAAAGTGCCAAAAAATTTGCCGAAAAATTATCCCAAGATTTTCCAGAAAATTTCACTTTTTTGCGCGGAAAATTTTCGGACAGTGTTGAACTTTTAGCCCAAAAAAATGTTAGCCAATTAGACGGAATGGTTTTTGACATTGGAGTTTCTTCAATGCAATTCGACGACAAATCGCGCGGCTTTTCTTTTGATTCTGACGCCAGATTAGACATGAGAATGGATAGACAAAACGAACTTAGCGCCTTTGAAATTGTTAATCATTTTTCAGAAGAAGAATTGGCAAAAATCATCAAAGAATTTGGCGAAGAAACGCGCGCTAAAAAAATTGCCAAAAAAATTGTTGCAACTCGCCAAGTCGCGCCAATTGAAACTTGCAACCAACTCGCCAAAATTGTGCGCTCGTTTTATTACGGTTATTTTAAAACCGATCCAGCCACCAAAACATTTCAGGCGTTGCGAATTTTTGTAAATCAAGAGCTTGAAGAGCTTGAGCGCGCCTTGGTTTCATCAATTAATTTACTCAAAAAAGGCGGCAGATTGGTGGTGGTTTCGTTTCACTCGTTGGAAGACAAAATTGTTAAAAGTTTTTTAAAAAAAGAAGCGGGTCTCAATCAAACATTTTCAAGATATCAGCCCGAAAATATCGAACAAAAATCAGCAATAAATTTTCACATAATCAATAAATCGGCAATTT
>CANEUK010000146.1 GCA_947441695.1 Rickettsiales bacterium | reverse complement strand
CCCCGATGGATCGGCAAAATATATTGTGCGTAAAATTCCTAAAAACTTAGAATCAAACTCTGTTTTGCACAAAATTCCGGTAATTGTAATTGATTCGGGTCATGGCGGAAAAGACCCGGGAACCATTGGAATTTTTGCCCGCAGCAAAGAAAAAAACATCACGCTTTCTTATGCCAAAGAATTGGCAAAGCAGCTTTCAAATACTGGTAAATATAAAGTTTATTTAACTCGCGAAGATGATCGCTTTATTTCTTTGCGCAAAAGAGTTGAAATTGCGCGGCGCAAAAAGGCTGATTTATTTATTTCGCTGCATGTTAATGCAATTTCAGATGAATCGGTGACGGGTTTTTCAATTTATACTTTATCAGAAAAATCTTCCGACAAACAAGCCGAAATTTTAGCTCAAAAAGAAAATCGTGCCGATATTATTGATGGAGTAAATTTTTCTGGAGCCAGCGAAGATATAATGAAAACTTTAATTGACTTGTCGCAACGCGAAACTATGAACGGCTCTTCGCGCTTTGCTGGCGTGGCTGTAAAGTCAATTCAAAACTCCGAAATCAATATTTTACAAAATACTCACCGTTTTGCTGGATTTGCTGTTTTAACTGCGCCAGACATGATTTCGGTTTTGATTGAACTTGGATATTTATCTAACAAATACGAAGAAAAATTACTCAACAGCATCAGTTATAAACGCAAGGTCGCCGAAAGCTTGGTTAAGGCGATTGATGAATATTTTGTTAAAAACAAAACTTAAAAAAAACATGAAAAAAACTCTAAACATCATTTTTGCAGCTGGGTTATTTTTGACACTAATTTTGGTAACTTTTGGATTTTTAATCTTCAAACGCTATAGCCAAAATCTTCCAGATTATGAGCAGCTAAAAAATTACAATCCAATGACCACAACCCGTTTATACGCGTCGGACGGATCTTTAATCAGCGAATTTTCTAAAGAAAAAAGAATTTTTGTGCCAATTGACACCATTCCTAAAAACTTAATCAACGCCTTTTTGGCAGCCGAAGACGCCAACTTTTACAAACATTCTGGAATTGACTTTGTGGCAATTTTTCGCACCTCAATTCGCAACGTTTTTGGCGCGCTAAAAGGCGATCAATCAATGGGCGGCGCCTCAACTATCACGCAACAAGTGGTAAAAAACTTTTTACTGACCAACGAAAGAACTTTTCAGCGCAAAATTAAAGAAGCCATTTTGGCTTTTCGCATGTCGCAAGCTTTTTCAAAAGATCGAATTTTAGAACTTTATTTAAACCAAATTTATCTTGGTTCTGGGGCTTATGGCGTGGCTGCGGCATCTCAAGTTTATTTCGATAAATCAATTGACGATTTAAGCGTTGAAGAAGCAGCTTTATTGGCAACTTTGCCAAAAGCACCTTCAAAATTAGATCCGCGAAAAAATATCGAAAAAGCAAAAGATCGCCGAAATTGGGTTATTAGCCGAATGATTGAAGAAGGATTTATCGAAGAAAAAGCTGGTCTTGAGGCGTCTGAAAAACCAATTATCTTAAAAACAAAAGATGATGACGAAGTAACTAAAGCCAATTTTTTTTCCGACAGTGTAAAAAAAGAACTAACCGAACTTTACGGATCTGACAGCGTTTTTGAAAAAGGAATTGTTGTTAGCACCACGCTAGACGTGCGTTTGCAAAAAATTGCAAAAAAAGCTTTTGAAATTGGTGTTGAAAATTATGACCGCAAAAATGGCTATCGCGGAGCGCTTGCTAAAATTGACGCAAATGGCAAATGGCAAGAAGAATTAGAAAAATTCGATCCAAAAAAACTCTATAAAGACAACTGGCAAAAAGCCGTTGTGCTTTCGATTTCTAAAGATATTGCGGCAATTGGCACAGAAAATGGTTCTTTGGGCTCAATTGAATTGGGCTCTTTAAAATGGGCGCGCAAACATATTAACGTAAATTCTTTGGGGCCAGTTATTAAAAAAATTTCTGATGTTTTTGCAATTGGAGATGTGATTTTGGTAGAAAAAATTGACAAATCAGAAAGCTATTTATTGCGTCAAATTCCCGATGTTAATGGCGCGTTTTTGGCGATGGATCCTCACACTGGAAGAGTTTTGGCGATGATGGGAGGTTATATTGATTCACCAAATCAATATAATCGAGCCACTCAAGCCATGCGACAACCCGGCTCAACTATGAAAACTTTTGGTTATATTGCTGCGCTTGAAAATGGAATGACGCCAGCAACCATTATTATGGACGAACCAATTTCGCTTAACCAAGGCTTTGGAATGCCAGCTTATGAACCAAGCAACTATTCTGGTCAATTTTATGGCCCAACCACTTTACGAACTGGTTTGGAGCAATCGCGCAACATAACCACGGTGAGTATGGCAAATCAGGTTGGTTTGGACAAAGTTGTGGAAGTAATCAAAAAATTTGGCGTCAGCGACAATCCTCAAAAAATTTATTCTTTGGTTTTGGGTTCAACCGAAACAAGTATGGTGCGCCTTGTAACTGCTTATTCAATGATGGTAAATGGCGGCAAAAAAATTACGCCACTAATGATTGAAAAAATTCAAGATCGCGACGGCAAAACAATTTATCGGCGCGACAAAAGACAATGTTTGGGATGCGCCATTGGCAATTTGAGCGATTATGTTGAAAAAGATATCAGCGAACTACCTTTGCCAATTTTGGATGAAAGCAAAGAACAAATCACCGATTCTGCTACGGCTTTTCAAATTACCTCAATGTTGCAAGGCGTTGTAGAACGTGGCACGGCGGCTCGAGCCAAATCAATTGGTAAAATTATTGGTGGCAAAACTGGAACTACTAACAATTCTTACGATTCTTGGTTTGTTGGATTTTCGCCCGATTTGGTTGTGGCGGTTTATATTGGCTTTGACACGCCAAAAAGCTTGGGGTCAAACGAAACTGGTGCGTCAATTGCCTTGCCAGTATTTATTGATTTTATGAAAGAGGCTCTAAAAAACACGCCATCAACGCCATTTCGCGTTCCAAATAGCGTTAAATTTGTAAAAATTGATCGTAATACTGGCAAGCTTCCAACCCCAGAAACGCCAAAAAATCAAATCTTTTTTGAAGCGTTTAAAGTTGATGATTCAATTGAAGATTCTGAACCTGAAAATTCTGATGAGAATTCGGATGAAAATTCTGATGACGAAAATTTTAAAGATAAGAGTGATTCAGAGCCAACGGGAATTTATTAAAAATGTCTGAAATAATATCTTTTTTCATCGTTATTTCTTTGATTGTGATCACGATTAGATTTTTTATCGCACAAAATTCTTACGAAAAAATCTTAAGTTTTTACTTCATTTTCACCAACATCATCATTTTGATTTTGGTCAATTCTATCGCCAATTTTGATGCAATTTTAGACATCATCATAATTTTATTTTTGCTAAAATTGGTGGCAGTTTTGTTCTTACTTTTTAATCGAAAAAAAATTTGAAATGAGTTTTGTTGCTTTATCGGTGGGAATTTTAACCTCTTTATTATTGGTTGCGGCGTCTTTAGCTTTTTTAAAAGCTAGAGATGTTTTTACCATGACTTACGTGGTGATGGCTAGTAATTGCTACATTTTGCCTTTGTTGTTATTAGCCGTTGAAATTGACAGATTTTCTTGGATTTCGCTAACCAAAATATTGGCTTTAATTATACTAAATTTGGTGGTGGTAAATTTGCTCTGTCACGTAATTTTGCGACGCGCCATTATCAATAAAATCACGCCAGATGCCAAATTTGTTGATGGCGGTTCTTTTTAAAAGATATACCAAGGCTACTTGAAACTCGAACGAAATTTGCTTTAGTATAACCCCAATAACGCTTAAGCAAATTCAACCCGATTCAAGCAAATCTTAGGTTTATTAGGGTTTAGCATGTAAGCAAGCAGAGCCGATAAAATGTTAGTGAAGTAGTTGATTTTTGATCGATATTTGGCTGACGAACAAGATGCCTAAAAT
>CANEUK010000145.1 GCA_947441695.1 Rickettsiales bacterium | reverse complement strand
CTTTTACTCACCTTAACTGGAAAATCCTGCAAAACGCAATTTAAGGCCTCTTGGGGATTTAGTTTTTCTATTTTAAAAGATCTTTGTCCCGGTAATCTAACGACGGTATAGTTTTCGTTAGTGCCATATTTTTTTTTGTCGAAAGCTGCTTTTTCAATTGCTCTTCTAACGTCAAATACATTGGTAAATCTTACTAAAATTTTTAAGCCGCTAGGACAAGAAATTTCTGTGTTGTAAAACTGTTTTGAAGTAGCGCACGAAGTAAAAAAAATTAAAAAAATTATCGATAAATTACTGAGCTTTAATTTGACCAACATTGCTAAAAATTGATTTGAATAATCCAGCTTCATAGCTTTCAACTTTTGTAAAATCAGAATTGAATTCTAATTTTTTTTCCTCGTCAGAGAAATCTATTTTTTTTAAATCTTTAACAACATTTAGTTGATCAAACTTAAGAACCAACATGGTTCTAGAGGTTATTTTTGGTTTAAAAAATAAAACATTATCGACATCTTCGGAGTAGTAAATCCAAGCTTCCTCAACATCTAAATCAGAAATTAATGTTGGAGAACCCATAAGATTTATAACTTTTTCTTTGCTAGTTACGCCCTCTAGTAAAACTTCGTGATCTGACAAGTTAAACATATATCCGCGCTTTTCTACTCTAGATAAACAAGAGCTCGTAAGTAATAAAATCAATAAGGCAAAAAGACTAGTTTTTGTTTTTATAGTAATTTGATGAGAAGGAAAAATGGCGTTGCTTTTATTGAAGACGAATTTTACTTTTCGCCATAAAGTTTGTTTTTTGCTTTCCCTAAATTTCATTTTTTTGATAAAAAAAGATTAAAACAGCAAATTAGTTTTTCTTTAAAAAAATCCAATTTTAAAAAAGTCTTTTACTAAACAACCCCAAAAATAATTTTTTACAAGGTAAAAATCTATGGCAGTTCCTAAAAAGAAAAAATCAAGCTCAAGAAGTCGCATGAGAAGAGGCAGTAACGGAACTTTTGATGCTAATTTTTCAAATGTTATTACTGATAAAACAACTGGAGAATTTGTTCTTTCTCACCATGTTTCGCCAGAAGGATTCTATAAAGGTAGAAAAGTTATCGAAGTTAAAAAGAAAAAAACAGTTCAAGAATAGTAATTAAAAAGTGAATAAAAAACTAACTATATCGCTAGACTGCATGGGGGGGGATAAGGCTCCACAAATTGTCATTGAAGGCGCCGATCTTGTTGCTTCATTTAATCACAATATTCACTTTTTATTGTTTGGTGATTCAAAAAAAATTAACCCCATACTGCAAAACTGCCGCTATCTAAAGGGTCGTTATACGGTTTTTCACACTGAAGATTTCGTTTCTTCTGACGAAAAACCTTCTATTGCTTTGCGCAAAGGAACCAATTCGAGTATGCGTCTTGCGGTAAATGCAATTAAAGATGGAAAAGCTGATGTTGTAATATCTGCTGGCAACACTGGAGCTTTAATGGCAATCTCAAAAATTGTTTTACGCACCCTTCCCTCAATTGATCGACCCGCAATAATAACTCTGATTCCAAATAAAAAAAGAACAGCAACTGTAATGCTAGATATGGGTGCAAATGTTGAGTGCGATGCTGATGTTTTGTTTCAATTCTCCGTTATGGGTCATGCCTTTGCTCGAACTGTTCTAAAAATTCAAAACCCCTCCATTGGAATTTTAAATGTTGGCTCTGAAGAAGCGAAAGGTCACGAAGATGTGCGAAATGCATTTTCAATGCTAAAAGAAAGTCATCTGAAAAATGACTTTCATGGTTATGTTGAAGGAGACGACATCACAAAAGGAAGTGTTGATGTGGTTGTAACTGATGGATTTACCGGAAATATAACTTTAAAGGCAATTGAGGGAACTGTAAAATTAATGTATGGGGTGATAAAAGAAGGTTTTACTGGATCTATTTGGGCAAAACTTGGCTACTTATTGGCAAGTTCTTCAATTAACAAAGCAACCAAAACAATGGATCCTCGTCTTCATAATGGCGCAATGTTTGTTGGATTAAATGGTGTAGTTGTAAAAAGCCACGGAGGAACTGACAAAATCGGATTCGCTAATGCCATCAAAGTTGCAATTTCTTTGGTTGAAAACAAAATTAACGAACAAATTATTCACGAACTAAATTCAGCTGCCGAAGTTATGAATTTTTCTTCCCCAAAAGAAGATTTGCAAAATGATAAAGAGGCTAAATGACAAAAAAAATTAGCAGCAAAATTATCGCAACTGGTTCCTATCTTCCTAAAAAAATCCTTACTAACCTTGATTTAGCTAAAACTGTCGAAACTTCTGATGAATGGATTTTTGAACGCACTGGAATAAAACAAAGACATATTGCCGATGAAAAAGAATTAACTTCTGACCTTGCTTCTAACGCGGCAAAAAAAACTCTAGAAAAATCTGGAATCAAGGCCGAAGAAATCGATTTAATAATTCTTGCAACCACAACTCCAGACCTCACTTTTCCAGCTACAGCTACAACAATCCAAGCTAAAATTGGCGCTAAAAATGCATTTGCATTTGATATTCAAGCGGTTTGCTCTGGTTTTGTTTATGCAATGGTAACGGCGGATAATTTTATCAAGTCTGGCCAAGTAAAAAACGCCTTAGTAATCGGCGCTGAAACATTGTCACGCATTGTTGATTGGCAAAATCGCAACACCTGTGTACTTTTTGGCGATGGCGCTGGAGCAGTTTTGTTGCAAGCAACTTCTGAAGAAAAGTGCGGCATTATCTCATCTAACCTTTATTCAGATGGATCGCTGAATAGTTTACTAAAAACAAGTGGCGGAACTTCTTTTGATCAAAAATCTGGTTTTATAGAAATGGCTGGAAAAGAAGTTTTTAAGCATGCGGTTGAAAAAATGTGTAAATCAGTTTTATCGGCACTTGATAAGGTAAATTTAAGTATAAAAGACGTAGATCTTTTGGTTCCTCATCAAGCTAATTCAAGAATTCTAACTTCGGTTGCATCTCGCCTAGAACTACCCTTAGAAAAAGTTATTATAACGGTAGAAAATCATGCTAACACTTCAGCTGCTTCAATTCCCTTGGCTTTAGATTATGCAAATTCAAATCACAGAATTAAAAAAGGAGAAATTATAGTTTTAGAGGCTTTGGGCGGAGGTCTAACTTGGGGATCAATTATTTTGCGGTGGTAGCAGATTCTTTCACCGCTATTTTGATGATTTCATTCAATTTTTTTGCTACAACTTCGGATGAATAATTAGCAAAAAATTTTTCTTTAGCTTTTATAGCTAATTTTTTAGCAAAATTCTCATCTTTAACCAGCCTTTCAATCGCATCAGCAATAAGTTTTGGCATTTCTTTTTCATCGTCTTTCGAAACTTTTAAGCCATTAATTCCATTATCAATAATTTCATCAGGTCCCCAAGAGTTACTAGTGATAATTGGTGTTGAGTAAAGCATGGCTTCAAGTAAAACGATACCAAATGTTTCGAAGCATGAAGGCAAAATAAAAATATCAATCGAGTCAAAAAAGTTAGATTTATCTTCAACCCAGCCCAAAATTTTAAAATTATTTTCTAGCTTCAATTCTTGCGCCAAGTCTTTTAAAGGCTTTTCCATTGGCCCAACTCCACCAATTACATATTCACTTTCGATTCCACGATCTCGCAAAATTGCCATTGCGAGCAAAACTTTATCAAAATATTTCTCCCGGTAAAGTCTTCCCAAAGAGCCGATTTTTAAAGATTTACGAAATGGCTTTTTAACTAATTCAGTAAAATTTGGAGGAATTTCCATCATATTTGGAATAACTAAAGCGCGATCTTGAGGTTTTCCCGCTCTTACAAGCTGTTGGCTAAAATATGAATTTACGGTTAAAACATAATCGGATTTCAAGAATTTTTTTGGATTAACTCCATGATCAATTCCAATAATTGGAAATTTTTTTCTAACTAAAAATCTGGCAGCGCGAGCAAAAAATAAAGCCGTTCCAGAGTGGCAAATTACCGCATCTGG
>CANEUK010000144.1 GCA_947441695.1 Rickettsiales bacterium | reverse complement strand
TAATTTTTCGTCAACGTAAGAAAATTTTACATGCTCAAATTCAATTTCGCCTTTTACTTGCGCTAGTTCAAGCGCGTTTGGTTTGTTGATAATTGTCGGTTTTTCGTCAAGCAAAGTATAAAGTCGAGTTGCCGCTGCAAAACCCATTTGCACGCCCGAATTCATGCTCGAAACCGATTTTAGCGGTTTGTAAGCCATCATCATTGCGGCAAAAAATGAAAAAAACGCACCCGGAGTTGTTTGTCCTGAAATTACTTGATGACCGCCATACCAAATCACCGCTGCAACTCCAATTCCCGCCAAGCTTTCAACAAAGGGCGATGCCACCAAAGAAATGCGTGAAATTTTTTTGCCCATTTTAAAAATTCCTTCAACAATTGCCGACATTCTTTTGACCTCAAAATCTTCGCAATGATAGGCTTTTACAAGCTTTGAATATTGCAAAGTGTCGCTCATTTGCGAGTTAAATTTTCCTGCCATTTCTTGGTTTTTGAACGACAAATTACGCAAACGTCGACCCAATTTGTAAATTGGATAACCAGCCAGCGGAAACCCGATAAAAGCAACCAGCGAAAGCTCTAAACTTTGATTGAACATCACAATAATCAATGCAACCAAAGTAAAAAGTTGCTTCACAAAACCATTTAAAACCGTGTTTATCAAGCCAACAATCGCACCAACTTCGTTTAAAATGCTAGAAGTCATGTCGCCCGAAGATTTAGAATGAAGTTTTGAAATATCTGATTTGATAAAATGCGAATAAAGCCGCACGCGTAAGTCAGAAGTGATTCGCAAAGACAAAATATTCATCGTCAAAAGTTGAAAATAAGTGGAAAAACCTTTGACAACCGTCACGCCCAAAACCAACAGCGGAATAAAAATTAATGCGGTTGTGTTTTTTTGAACAAAAACCGAGTCAAGCGCTGGCTTAATTAGCCAAGCGTTAAAAGATGTGGTTCCCGCAATTAGCAACATCAGCGCAACTGAAATTCCAAAGGTTTTCCAATGCGGAAAAATATATTCTTTGATAATTCGCTTGGATAAATAAATTGTGCTTGCGTAGTTGATTTGTTTGGCTTTGTAAGACATAAATAAAATTTGGAATTTGGAAAATGCAAAATTAGAATTGAGCGAAAGTTTTTTTAAATTTTGTTTATTCGAGAGGCTTTAAATTGAATCAGCGCAAAAACATAAAATCTATTTTCTAATTCTAAATTCATAATTTGCTTTTAAATGCTTAATATTTTTTCCTCTTTTAAAGAAATTTTTGCACAAACTTTGCAAAAAATTGCCCTACAAAATCAAATTAACCTCAATCAAAAAGACTTAACTAGTTTTACGGTTGAACCTACAAAAGAAACATCTCACGGCGATTTGGCCTGCAATATTGCCATGGCTTTAAGTAAAAAATTTAGCGCCATTGAAAGCTTGAATAATCCGCGAAAACTTGCTCAAGAAATTATCCAAAATATTTCTAACAAAAACGTTGAAAAGCTAGAAATAGCTGGCGCTGGCTTCATCAATATTTTTTTATCAAACCAAATTTTTTACCAAGTAATTGCCCAACTTTTGGGTGAAAAAATTTTTCAATTTCCAAATTTAGGCAAAAATCAAAAAATAAATTTAGAATATGCATCGCCCAATCCAACTGGCCCAATTCACGTTGGACACACGCGCGGGTCAATTTATGGCGACGTTTTGGCAACGCTTTTGCAAAAAGTTGGGTTCGACGTTTTGCGCGAATATTACATCAACGACGCAGGTTCTCAAATTACCACGCTGCTAAAATCGGCGCGCATTCGTTATTTTCAGGCTTGCAAAAAATCTGCCGAAATTTCGGAAGGGCTTTATCCGGGAGCTTATTTAATTGAAGTTGGCGAGGCACTTAAAGAAAAATTTGGCGAAACTTTGCTTGAAGAAACCGAAGAAAAAACTTTAGAAAAAATACGTGATTTTGTGCTTGAAAAAATGCTTGAAACGATCAAGCGCGACTTGCTTGAACTAGGAATTAAACACGACAATTATTTTTCTGAAAAAACCAATTTGCACGATACTAAAAAAATTGAAAAAACGCTCGAAATTTTGCGCCAAAAAGGTCTGATTTTTGAAGGAAAACTTGAAGCACCAAAAACTCAAAAAGGTGTTGGAGCTTCTGATTTTATACTTTCAGACGGTTTTGACCAAAAAGATCAAACTCTTTTTGCTTCAACAAAATTTGGTGACGATCAAGATCGAGTGGTTAAAAAATCTGACGGTTCTTTTACTTATTTGGCCGCTGATATGGCTTATTGCTTAAGCAAATTTGAGCGCGGAGCTACAACTTTTATCATGCCTTTAGGCGCGGATCACGCTGGCTACGTAAAAAGATTAAATGCTTCGGTTGAAGCTTTAACCGAAGGAAAAGCGCAATTAAAAGTGATTTTGTGCCAAATGGTAAAATTCGTCAAAAATGGCGAGCCTTTAAAAATGTCAAAGCGCGCGGGAAATTTTATCACCGCCGCCGAAGTAATTGACGAAGTTGGCGCCGACGCTTTGCGCTTTATTATGTTAACTCGCAAAAACGATGCGCAGTTTGATTTTGATTTGGCAAAAGTAATTGAAATGTCGAAAGATAATCCAATTTTTTACGTGCAATATGCGCACGCTCGTTGTTGTTCGGTTTTACGAAATTTAGCGGCAGAAAAAATTTTAGTTCCAGAAGAAATTGAACCTAAAATTTTAGAAAATTTAGGCGATGAAAGCGAAATTAATTTAATCAAAAAAATTGCCAATTTTGTGCGAGTAATCGAAATGTCGGTTGCTAATTTTGAGCCGCATCGATTGGCTTTTTATCTGCAAGAATTGGCGGCAGAATTTCACTCTCTTTGGAATAAAGGAACTGAAAACCCAAGCTTAAAATTTATCGTCAAAGATAATTTAAAAACCACTCAAGCTAGAATTTACTTGGTTTTGGCAACAAAAAAAATTATCGCCGAAGGTTTAAAGATTTTTAACATCAAAGCACTTGAGGAAATGCGATAATGGAAGATTTTGGCTATAAAAAAGACGAAGATGAAAATAATTTTTCGACCACCGCCAAAAAAATTTTTTTGGTTGGCGCCACTCTATTTTCAATTGCCTGTTTTATTTATATCACAATTAGCGCCTATTATTTTGTCTACCAAGACAAAGAAAGTAATATTGAGGTCATAAGATCGCCCGAAAACCCAATTAAAGTCCTGGAAGATTCGCCCGAAAAAAAAGAATCAATGCAAATTGATCGCTCGATTTATGAAGACATTTTTGGTAATAAAAGCCACCTAAAAAAGGAAATTTCAGATGTTCATTTGCGCCAAATTGTTCAACCAGCTTTGCCGCCAAAATCTTTAGAAATAGATCGCAAACTTATCAAAGAATCTGACAAAAAATTTTTACAAGAAAGCTTGAGAGAAAAAACTCCCAAAGAAGAAAATTCAAAAGCCAAAATCCAGCCAGAAAAAATTGCCGAACAAAAAATTATTATTTTTTCAGATTCCCAAAAAAAAGATTCTTCTTCGCAAGATTTACTAACCAAAAATAGTGGCAACAAAACCGCCGAAGAGCCAAAACCAAGCGAAAAAACAAAAAAACGAACTATTCGCGTTCAAGTTGCGGCGCTTAATTCTAAAGAATCGGCAAAAGATGCTTGGAAAAACTTAAACCAAGCCAATTCAGATTTATTTTCTCAATTAAAACCCTTCATTCAAGAAATCGATTTAGGAAAACGCGGCATTTTTTATCGCCTACAAGTCGGAAATTTTTACAACCAAATCGAAGCTGAAGAATTTTGCAATCGCTACGTGTCGCAAACCCAGAAAAGCCGCGCCGATTGTATTGTGGTTGAGTAAGTTTTGAGCCAAATTCAAATAAAATTTTTAAAATGCTGTCAACTAAAAAAATAATTCCATACGCCCTACTCGCTCTTCCTTTGTCTTTTGCTACTTTGCCAATTTACATATATTTGCCGCAATTTTATGCGCAAAATTTTGCCATTAATTTGCAGCAAATTGGCTTGATTTTGCTGGCTTGTCGCT
>CANEUK010000143.1 GCA_947441695.1 Rickettsiales bacterium | reverse complement strand
ATTCTGGCTCTGCGTCTGGCGGAAGTCATTTAAATGGAATTGGCGCCACCAAATATTCTGGTGGTGCTGGAGGATCTGCTGGATATTACGCTGGTGCTGGCGGCGGAGGAAGTGGAGGTCAATATGGCAATGGTGCTAATGGCGTAAATTATTCAAATGCTGACGGCGGTGGTGGCGGTGGTGGTGGCTCTAATGGAGGAATTGGCAATACAAATAGCGGTAGCGGAGGACTTGGCGCTAATAGCAGTGGTATAGTTTCTGGAACTGGTGGTGCTTCAGTCACTGGTAGCGGAGCTTCTGGAATGCCTGGTTCAGCCTCAAGTAATAGTTGCGGCGGCGGCGGTAGTGGTGGAAATTTTGGCTCACCTCCTGGATCTGGTGGATCTGGCGGCGCTGGAAAAGATTGGGATTCTACTCATGGTTCTGGCGGCGGCGGCGGCGGAGCCGGAGACCAACCCGGCGTGATGGCATCTTCTGCGGTTGGTGGCGCTGGCGGACTTTACGGCGCTGGAGGTGGCGGCGCTGGAGCAGATCTTAGCGTAAGAGGCGGAGCTGGCGCTCAAGGAATTATTGTGATTAAATATTAATGCCAATTCCTAATCTTAAGCAAAACCATTCTATCCCAAAGTCCTTTGGGCTTCGATAGATTTGTGTTTTGGTATAAAATGGGCGTTTTGAGCTTAAAATAGCCATAAACCGAATTTAATGCTGGTGATCGTGATGATGTTGATAGGTTGCCAATTCGCCTTTTTTACCAAATAGCGAAAGATATTCAGGATGCTGATTCACCGCGTTTGGCGTGCCGTGGCAGCAAATATGATGATTAACGCAAAACACCAAATCAGTTTTTTGCATCACGGTGTAAAGATCGTGCGAAATCAACATGATAGCGCAGTTATTGGCTTTTCTGACTTCGTCAATAATTTGATAAAAATCTTGAGTGCCAGAAATGTCCATATATTGCGTGGGTTCGTCTAACACCAATAAATCAGGATTATTTGTCAGAGCGCGCAAAAATAAAATTTTTTGTATTTGACCGCCCGATAAATCGTGAATTTGATGGTTTAAAACTTTTTCAATATTTAGGCGCGAAGCCAAATTTTGTAAGGCTTGGTTAAAAACAACTTTACGAGTTGAAAGTTGAATAAAATTTTTAGCCGTAAGCGGAATTGTCTTATCAACTGCAATTTTTTGCGGCATGTAACCAATTTTTAGCGTTGAACTTTTTATTACTTTTCCCGAACTGCTTTTGATAATTCCAAGCAAAATTCGAGCAATCGAAGTTTTTCCGCCGCCATTTGGGCCAATTAAAGTAGTAATTTTGCCGCGATCTAATTCTAAATTTATGTCGCTCAAAATCTTTTGAGAATTTATCGTTAGACTAATATTTTCTAGCTTTGCCAGCATTTTATTATTTTTTGATTTATGAAGTTTTTAAGTTTTTTTTTACTGATTTTTTTTGTTTCAAGCAAGCTTTGGGCACAAAATTATTTGCCAAAAAAGCCAATTTTTGCTGCCTCAATTAACCCAATTTATCAAATTCTTTTGGCAATTACTAAAGATCAAAATAGCAGCCGCTTAATAATTAAACCCAATTTTTCTGAACATGATTATCAGCTAAAAAAAAGCGATGTGCAAAATTTGTTACAAGCTGATTTGATTTTTTTTGTTGATGAAAATTTGGAAAAAAATTTAACAAAATTCATTCGCCAAAAAAAATCTTATCAACTATCCAAAATCAACAAAATAAAGCTTTTAGCCCAAAGAGATATAACCAAACTTGAAAATACCAACTTTAATAAAGACCAAAAATCTATTTCCAATGAGGCGACACGAAGTGCAACTCATTCAAAAGAAATTAGTTTTGTGAGTAATCAGTCGCCTAGCAGCAACTCAAAATCAACCCAAATTCGACGCAAGTCGAATTTGATTGAGCATAATTCAAAAAAAACCGATTTGCATTTGTGGCTAAATCCTCAAAACGCTATAAAAATTGCCGAATTTATGGCGCAAAAAATCTGCGAAATTGATGCAAATAATTGTCAAAAATATCAGGATAATTTGGCGGAGTTTTCAAAAGATGTAGAAAAAACCGCAAATAAAATTGCCCAAAATTTAGAAAAAACCAAGGGCAAAAACTATGTTTTTTATCACGACGGTTATCAATATTTTGAAGATTATTTTGGCTTGAACCCTTTGATGGTTGTTTCGAATAATCACGAGCTTGGAATTTTAAAATTTAAGCGTTTTAGTCAATTGGCTAAAACCATAAAAATAGAATGTCTTTTTGGTGATATTTATGACGAAAAAAACTCGGCAAAAAACCTAGCAAAACAAAATAATATTCCGTTCGCAAAGCTAGATTTGCTTGGGCAAAATGGCAATTATCAAGATTTGATTTTGAAAATTTCTAAAGAGATTGTTTTTTGTTTAGGCTAAATCAAATTTAAACTTCGCTTGAATTTGGTAAATTTTGAATTGCTGCTCGCCCAAGTGAATTGGCGAATTCGCAATAGATTTTGATTTTTATGAAAAAGATGGTTTTGACTATTTTTTAGAAGATTTAAAATCTTTAATTTCAGCTCCTCCGCCCAATATTTTGTAAAGGTCAATTGCGTTAGCTAAATATTCTTTTTTGGCGTTAAGCTGGTTTTGTTTGGCAGCAAAAAAAGCAATTTTAGAATCAATTTCATCTAGTTTGCTGCTAATTCCCGCCTGGCGTTTGGCGTTTGAAATTTGCTGCGACTTTTGGCGAGCATCTAAAATTTGTTCAAAAGATTTTAATTGATTTGCCGCAAATTCTCTTTGAGCAAATCCGTTAGAAGCCTCTCTAAAAGCGTTTTGAATGGCTTTTTCATAATTTATTATTTCAATTTTTTTTCTGACATTGGCAATTTGCAAATTGGCATAATTGCGACCGCCCGAAAAAATTGGCAAACTAATTTGTGGCGTAAAAGCCCAAGTTCGCGAGTCAAACAAGCCGTTTAATTCGCGCGAACCATAGCCGTAATTTCCAGTTAAAGAAATAGTTGGAAAAAAAGCGGCGCGCGCTGCTCCAATATTGGCGTTAGCACTTTTTAAAGCATGTTCGGCTTCTTGAATATCGGGGCGCGAAAGCAAAGATTTAGAAGGTGTAAAATTCAGCAAATTTTCGTTAATTTTAATATCGCCTAAACTGCGATCTCGTGGCAAGTTTTTGGCATCAAAGCTTGCCATTAAAGCAAGAAGCGCGTTTTTATTTTGAGTCACTAATTTTTTATAAATTTCTAAATTGGTTTTAGAAATTTCAATTGCGGCGGTTGCATTTAAAAAGTCGGTTTGAGAATCAATTCCGTTTTCATATCTGACTTTAATTAGTTCAAATCTTTGAATTTGGGCATTTAAACTTTCTTGCAAAACTTCTAAAATTTCGCTGTCGCAAAGCAATTGGGCGTACGTATTGGCGGTTTCGGCAATTAACGAAATTTTTACAGATTTTGCCGCCTGTTCTTGCCCCAAAAAATCTTCGAGTGCCGATTTTTTTAAGCTGCGTAAGCGTCCAAAAAAGTCGATTTCGTAAGAGGTTAAAGTTAAATTGGCGCGGAATTGTTTTTTTGGCGTGAAAGAAGAAAAGCTACCAGCAGCTTTTTGGCGAGTTTCAGCCGCATTAGCATTAATTGATGGCAAAAGATTAGAGCGCGCCACGCCATGGGTTGCTTGCGCTGATTCAATACTAAGATTAGCAATTTTTAAATCGCGATTATTTTGAAGGGCAATTTTGATTACGCGCTGTAAGTCGGGTGAGTTAAAAAATTCTTGCCAAGAAATTTTGGTAATTTTTGGCTTTGTTTCGTCTTCGGTTTGAAGTGGAACATCAATTTTGGGCTTTTTGTAGTTTGGCACCATGGTGCAGGCGGCAAGCAAAAAAGTTAAAACCCAAAACGTTAAAAAAGTTTTAATTTTCATGAAAAATCAACGCTTAGAAATTTTTGAATTGTTGCAAGTAAGTTGTCTTTAGAAGTCGATTTTTCGAGGCAAATATTCATTCCACAATCAAGAGCATTTTCAATCAATTGCGAGTTGCTATT
>CANEUK010000142.1 GCA_947441695.1 Rickettsiales bacterium | reverse complement strand
GACGTAAGTCGAATTTGATTTAGCACAAAATTTCCATCGGTAGCGGCGAAAGCGGAAAATCTAAATTTGCTTCGCCACTTTCAAGGCTGCGCACCAAAGATTGACAAAGCCTTGTCAGGCAATTGTTAATTGGCGTTGTTCCGGCTGAAGTTGATAAATCGAGGCTTAAAATTTTGGTTAAAGATTTTTTTATTTCGGGCGTTAACTCTTCAAGTTCGCCATTTTTTTCAGTAATTTTTTTAACCAAAAAATCAACTATCGGGCGAAAAGGCTCCATCAAATCGTCAACCAAACAAAAAGCATTTTCTTGATTTGAATGAAAAATGCCAATTGCCGGATGCAAGCCCGAAGCAAAAATAGCGCGCGCTGTGGCTGCGCGCAAAACGGCGTAGCCGTAATTTAGCATTGAATTAATTCCCGAAGAATCAAAATTTCTTCTAAAATCAGATCCAAAAAGACGCTGCCAATATTTGCGCGCCGCTTGCGCCTCAAAATTTTCTTTGTCGCCTGAACTTACTTTTTTTGCTAACTCAAAAAGTTGCTTTTCGTCTTCGCCGCTAAAATGCGAAAGAATTGTTGCCTGATTTAAAATTTTAGCTTTTACCACTTGTTGCCAAAGCCTTTTTTCAAGCGGCTTTGAAGATTGAATTTGCAGATTGATTTTTTGCTTATGCAAATAATGCGGATTGGTGGGATAAAAAATTCCCGAAGGTAAATAATTTGCGCCCAAAACCACAATCATCACGCCCGCTTCCAGCAAAGAATTAAGCAGGTTGGTGGTGATTGTGGCGCCAGTTCCGTTTAAAATTAAAATGCCAATATCCGCAAAAGAAATGCGGGCTTTTTCAACGCCTTCAACCTTCACCAACAAAAAACCGCGCAACATTGAAAGCGAAACTAGCGGATCGGAAATTTCGATGATGCGGTTGGTCATTTATTTTCTTTAAGTTGTTTTTAAAATGGCGCCTGAATCGAAAATTTTGCCAGTTGGTGTGATGAAAATTTTGGTTAGTTCAACTTCTTTAAAATTACCAAAAGAAATAGAAATTTCTTTTGCGTCGCCTCCAGAAGATCTGTTATCGATTCCAAAAATTCTATTTCCCGCTGGATTTAGTTTTGTAATTTTTACAGTTTTTTCTTCGCCATTGATTTTAATTTTCACTAAATCTTTTCCGTGAATTCTAGTCAGCAACTTTGCCGCTGGATGGGGCTTAAACTGGTTTTCATCGCCTTTTACAGCCTCAAAAGACGAAGCGCAAGAAACGGCGTAATGACAATCTTTTGAAATCCAGTTTTTTAGTTTTTCTTGATGGGTTTTGAATCTTTCAAATTTTACTTTTTCAGTTTCTGAAAGTTTGTTTAAAGCAGCTTCAAGCTTTTTTTCTTTAAGGTGAATCAGCGGCAAAAATTCTAATTTTGGCATTTGCCAAATGGCAATATGATGGTTTGAGCCAACAACTGCTTTGGTGTGAGTTTTTTCCTCAACGCCGCCAAGCTCTTTTTTTTGTAATGCGAGTTGGTTATTTGAAATAGTTGTAAAGCGACTTTCTTTTTTGATTAGGCGGATATTTTTAATTTTAATTTCGCCGTTTTTGGTTTTGAGTCGATAGTTTGATAAAGAGTTTTCAAATTCTTTTTTGCCACTAATTCCTGCCAATTTTTCTTTCAATTCTTGATAAATTTTTTCGTCCCTAATTCGCTCAATTTCATTTTCAGAAAGGCTGTTAAAAGGCTTTGAATAAACAAAATTATAGCCTTCGTCTTTTTTGCCTTCTCTTTCCAGCGCAATTGATGGCTCAATAATTCCATAATAAGTTTCTTCATGAAGCTGGCTATTTTTCCCGTGATCGGGTTTGTGCGAAACAATAATTTTTTCAATCGCTTCAACCGCGTCTTCGCGAAAACGGTTCCAATGGTCTGGCAAAAGATTTTTTAATGATTCCTTCAAACCTCTGTTTAGGGCATTTGCACGTGAAATTTGTTGCAAAAGCCGAGTTTCAGTCATGGCGATCACAAGCGCGTCAACGGCGTGGTGGCGGTGATCGTCGCGGGTTTTTTTAACTGGTTTTTTTGCCAAAATTTCGCCTGTTTCGGGGTCAAAATTTTCTTCTTCTTGCTTGTTCAAAATTGAATTTAATCCCCAATTATGGCGCAAAAGCGAAGTTAATTTTCCGTTGGAAACTTTGATTTTATTGGGATCGCAAATTTGCGCTAAATATTGTTTGGCAATTTTTGACAAATAGCGCGTGTCATTGAGCTGACTTGCTTGAAACGTGTTTTCGTCTTTAAATTTTTCCATGGCATTTTCATAAAAACGCCATTTTTTGTTATTTGGAAAATTTTTAATGCGTTCAAAAGTGGCATCTCCAAAAGCTTCAAACGGGCTGCGATTGCCTTTTTTCTGATTTTCTGCTCGATAGGCGATTGTTTTATTGGCAAAAGAATCGTCGTAAGTTTTGGCAAATGGCAAAATATGTTCAATTTCAACTTCAAAGCTAAACAAATTTGCAATGTTAATTGGTTTGCCAGAATAAGGGCAACAAGCCACGTCGTTATTGGCTTTTTTAAGTTCATTAAAAAGTTTTAATTTTAGGCGATTTTCGTAAGTGTTTCTTTGTGGCGGATTAAGCGAAGCTAACTCTTCGCCAAATTTTTTATTGTCATCTTCGTTTTTATTTCGCGCCTTTTCAATTTCGCGTTTTTCGTCTTGGCTAATTTTTAAATCACGCGCCAGTTCAATTGTAATCTCGTTTGGATTGCCGTTTTCTGCGATTACGGCATTTACAACTTTGCGAAGCTGATTTAGCGCAACGTGAACCGTTGGATTGGCAATTTTGCCGAACCTTTCTTCTTCGCTATAATTTTCAGGTTTTTTGTCTTTATTGATTTTGACCTTTACTACAGAAGTTGGGATTGCCTCCCCATAATAGCTTAATTCTTTTCTATTACCATTCGCATAAACCTCATCGCTGTGATCAATTTTAAGATTTTTCAAGGCTTCGTTATAGGTACAAACCTTTCCTTCTGAATTTTGTTTTTCGATCTCGACAACGATTCTTTGCAAAATATGTTTCGACATATTTCCAACCGAGGTTTTGCCAAATTGACCAATGTTTAATTTAACAAGATTTTCGGCTTGCTCTTTTTTTAAATTCCAATTTTCCAAAGCCTCCTTGAGTATATCTTCATCTTTTTTATCAAACAAAAATTCTACTATTTGATCTCTCTCTTCTAGGCTTTTATCGCTCCATTTTTGACCAAAATATTTTTCCTCTTTCAATAAATCATCGGTTTTATTTGCCTCCAAAGATTTCTTACTTTTTTGCAAATTAAATTCAAAATCATCTTGAGAATAGTTGGTCGCTTTGGTACTGATTTCTTTTAGAATTGTTTTGAAATCAGGGTCTGATTTTTGGTTGTTAAGTTTTCTAATGATTTTAGCTCTTTCTTCTGGGCTCAACAATATTTCTTTGCCTGTTTTTTTATTTAGAAGCTTAAGATTATTAGTGTCTGACAGGATTTTAAATTGAACATAACTTGGAAGGGCAAGATAAGCTCTTGGCATTCCAAATGGAAATTCCTCTTCATTTCTTTTTTGCAAAATCTCAATCGCAAATGGCGGTAATTTACCTTCCCTTAGTTTATGAGAATTTAAAAAACGGCAAACGCCTTTTTCTTGGGCTTTAAGCGGTCTTTGATTAAAAATTATGTCTCGAATTTTTTGCCAGTTTTCCTCACTTAATTTTTGGTTTTTGAATTGCGCTTTTTGAATTTCGTCAAACTCGTTTTTATACATATCGCGAGTTGGATAAAGCCCCGATTCATCTGGTTTAGCGCGCGCGGTTAGTTCTTTTAAAATGCGCTCTTTGTAAAAAAATTCGCCTAAAGTTTTTGAATTGGTTTCGCCAATTTTATTTTTTAAATCTTCTTGATTTTGTTTGGTTTCAGATAGTTTTTTATCATCAGCAACTTGTTCTTTGCGGTTGCTTTGAAAGCCGCGCCTTTGGTTTAAATGAAAAATCGCGCGCCCAAGTTCAAAAGCGTTTAAGGCTTGATAAAGTGCTTTGGTTCTAAGTTCGTAAGGATTTAGTGATTCTAATTTTTTGCGCTCAATTTCATCTTTGGGCATTAATTCAAG
>CANEUK010000141.1 GCA_947441695.1 Rickettsiales bacterium | reverse complement strand
GGTCAAAAAACAGTCAAAAAAAATGGCAGCGTAAGTAGGTAAAAATAAGTTCAAATGTAGCTCGTTTTTTTATCAGTGGGTTTAATAAAAGAGGCAAAAAAACAAACTAACTCAAAGCCTATAAAAATATTGGAAAATTTTTTTTTAAGAAGTTAGATTTACGCGAAAGTTCCATTATCCGTCACCGACAGGGTTCAAAAGACAAAATCAGCTCTAACAAAATCTATAAAATTTGCTCAAATTTACTGTCCAAAAAAAGTTGGACATTCCAACATTCAGATCAAAAGCAATCAGAAGAAGAAAAGCCACAAAGCTTTGTTGAGAAATTAGGCGTACAAAAATCTGATCAAGAAAAATCATTCGATGAAAGAATGAGAAGCGATGCAACAAAAGGAAGAAGTCAAAGCGGGTTTAACGAGTTGTAGCATCGGAGAAAAAGTTCGAAAAAGGTATCTCCGTTTGTTTAACTGAAAAATTTCGAAATAGAAAGCCAAGTTCTCGAGACTTCTTTATTGATGCCTCAAACCACATGAAAAAAAAGTTAGAAAATAGCTAGCCAACTAATCATTCTTGTCGATGGCTCGCATTCATCATCATATCAAACGGTTTGCGACAGCGTAAATATTAGTTTTGCAGAGTTCTTTCCAAGTTCAAAAATACCAACGCGATAATTCCCTTTTTTCTTTCAGTTTTGAACTTTTAAAAAGATCATGCGCGTTATACTTCATAAAAACCAATTCAAATTTAAAAGAATATTCAAGCGGAATTTTCAGCTAAATTTTGCCTAAATTCTAACCCAAATTCATTTGGGCTTTTTTGGGTTCAAATTAACTATTTAAAATCTTCTTTTTTATCATGTTTAACGGAATATAAGCTATCAAAAAAAGCTTCAAAATAAAAACTTTAAACCCGCAAAAATAGTTAGTAGACCAATTCCTTTTTTAAAAATATTTTCGCTGATCTTTAGGTGAACCAAGTGGCCCAATTTTATGGCGCAAAAAATTGGAATTGGACACCACCAAATTTGGGCAAAAAAATCTAATTTTAACTCATTTTGCCAGCCAAGTTGGGCTACGCGCACAAAATTGAAAACTACAAAAAATATTGCCATTGTTGCGCGAAATTCAGACTTATTTTTAAAATCATTTTTTAGCGCGTTTGCCACAAAAGGCCCGCCAATTCCAAAAGCGCCTTGTGAAATTCCACCAATTAACAGCAGTTTTGTTTTAAAAAGCTTAGGGAAAATAAATTGGTCAAAAAAAATGGTTTTAATTGCTAATAAAATTAGTAAAACGCCAAAAATAATTGATAAAATTTGAGAAGGAAAATGGCTAAAAATCGACACGCCAAAAATTGTTCCAAACAAGCAGATTGGCGCAATTTTTTGCAGAATTTTTGGGTTAAAAGATTTAAAATCAGTAAAAGCAATATATGCGCTTGAAAGCGTTCCTATATACAGTCCCGCCAAAATCATTTTTTTTAAATCAAGAAAAAAACCAAGTATCGAATAAGCAATTAATCCGCCGCCAAAACCAATGATACTTTCAACAAAAAAACCAAGAGAAAAACTTATTGCGATTAAGATTGCGGCTAACATAAATTTTATTTTAAATTTTTTAGATTTTTAACAAGCCTATCGCAATTCAACCAAACCCAAATTCAACTAAAAGTCGAATTTGATTTAGCATAAATCAACTAATGAAAAAAATTTACTACTTTTTAATTTTGGCTTTTTTTTCGAACGAGGTTTTTGCACAAACTTTTGCAAGCCCGGTAATGTTAAAAAATTTTACTGGCGAAAAATCTCAAGAAATTTTTGAGCAAAATTCGCTAAATTCTAAGACAAATTTAACCAATAATTTGGTTTATGATGTAATTTTTAACGACCAATATCAAAGCACTAATTCGCAAGACGAATTTAATAATACAGCCTCAAAAGGTCGCCTTTACTCAAATTTAAATTTTGCCAAAAATTTTGCTCTTAATAGTTTTTTAAAAATTGAAACATCAAATAAATTAGCCCAAAACAATATCAAAAATCGGGCTTTTCAAAATGAAAGCCTATTTTTTGAAGAGCTAAATTTTAGCTATAACAGTAAAAAATTTGCCGCAATTCTAGGAAAATTTGACCTAAATTTTGGCTCGGCTTGGATTTTTAATCGCGGTATTTGGGCTGGCGAATTGGCGCAAAATTACCAACAAAAAGAAAATTTAGGCGTTGGCGGGGTTTATCGCGCTGGCAACAACAAAACAACGGGTGGCTATAATTTTTCTTTAACCAGCTTTACCAACGATCGCAAAAATTTGGACAATTCAATAATTAGCTCAAGAAATTCTGATTCAAAATCTTATGGAAAAGCTGGCGATACCAGAAATTTGGGTCAATCCTATAACGCAGCGGTTGATATTAATTTTGATTTTAGCGAACAAGAAAAACTAACTTATCATTTTTCTTATTTGAATTTGGCTGCAAATAAAAGAGCAGGCTTGCTTGATTTATCTAAAATTTCTGATCAAAAAAGTTGGGCGGCGGGCTTGAACTACAAATATCCATTGGAGCAAAATTTTGCTTTAGACGCTTTGCTTGAATATGTTTCTTCAAAAAATGTTGGCGGAAATTCAGATGCAAAAGAAAATTATTTTACTAGCAATGTTATTGGTAAATTTTATCAAAATTGGAACTTGACTTTGGCTTATGCAAAAAGAGATTTTTCGCAAATTTCGGCGACAGGTTTTGAGCAAAATTTAGCAGAAATTTCGGCTGGATATGAGTTTGAGAAAAATATTTTTTTTGATAAATTGCTTATACAAGCTGGCTATAAAAATCAGCGCGATGACTATAAAACTAGCCTAAAAACCAGAAATGTTTTGGGAATTTTGTTGCGTTATCAAAAAAGTTTTTGAAGAAAAAAATCATAAAAATCTAATTGATAATGAAAAAAATCACAATTGCAGTTCCAAAAGGTAGAATTTTAGAAGAATTAAACCCTTTGCTAAAAAAAATTGATATAATTGCCGAACCAGATTTTTTTGATGAATCTTCGCGCAAACTGATTTTTTCAACCAACCACCAAGAATTAAATTTGGTAAAAGTTCGTAGTTTCGACGTAGCAACTTTTGTTAAATTTGGTGCGGCTGATATTGGAATTTGCGGGCTTGATGTTTTAAAAGAATTTTCTTCACCAGAGATTTTTTCGGTTTTAGATTTAAAAATTGGCAAATGTCGCTTAAGTATTGCGGCAAAAAAATCGGCCGAACTCAATTTAGCAAAAAGAAGCCACATCAGAATTGCCACCAAATATACCGCAATTGCTTCTGATTATTTTTCGGCAATTGGCGTTCAATCTGAAGCGGTAAAACTCAACGGTTCAATTGAAATTGCTGCTAAATTAAATTTATGCGATTTTATTTTAGACTTAGTAAGTAGCGGCAAAACTTTGGCAGAAAATGAAATGATTGAATTGCAAAAAATTCTGGATGTAAGTTCTTATTTGGCGGTTAATCGAGCTTCTTTCAAAACCGCAAACACTCAAATTAATCAGCTAATAAAAATTTTTGATGCCGCAAAATAATTCAATTAAAAATTCACTAAAAAGAGCTTTATATCCGCTGGTTTCTTGCTTCATTATTTTTGCCGTTTTTTTTTCAAGCAACGAAGCTTTTGCCATTTACGAGGGCGTTCGAGAAATGGAATGGTCTGGTGGAAGGTGTCATGGCGGGGGATGGAGCGTTCAAAATAAAAAATATAATGGTGCTACTTTAGCTTTTGACCCTTTTTCTGATAATGGAGACATAAACTGGGACTTATCCAACCAAATTTGCATTGCTTATATAGCAAGTTTTGGCGCCATATTAGCTTTGCAAGATCAGGCAAATAGAAGGTTTCTATGTAAGGCGAGTCCGGATAATTTGGCGGCGAAACCGACAGCTGGCGCCGAAGAAGCTACTGATATAGGGCCGCCTTTACCTCCATTTCCAACTCCAACTCATTCGCAACGTCTCATAAGTAATATGACTAGATGTGGAGCAAGATATGTTCAATATTCCACTTCTCAAACTTCATGCGCTTCTGGTATAGCGCTTCATTGTACAGCCGCTCCATTCGCTGCTAAAGATGCAGCACTTTGTTGCGCTGGAAT
>CANEUK010000140.1 GCA_947441695.1 Rickettsiales bacterium | reverse complement strand
GCTTCTATCTCAAATTCAAACTTTGTTTGAATTTGGGTGGTTTTGAATTGCTTCGCAACGAATAAATCGTTGCATCCGCAACAGATTTTAGTTTTTAAAATTAGCTTAAAGATTTGAATGCGAACCGTCGCAAAGCGCGCCGTTTTTGGAATGTTTGCAACCACAAAAATAAACATCTTTTGTTTCGGTGGCTTCGTAAATAACTGATTTCATTTGGCTGGTTCCATCACCATTTTTGTAGGCTTTGTGAGAACCGTCGCAAAATGGTTGTTTGGCAGAAAGTCCGCAAGAACACCAAAAATATTTTTTGCCTTGTTCAACTTTAATTTTGAATGGCGATTTGGCTGCAATTTTAGGCAAGGTTTCGGTCATGGTTATTTTTAGGTTAATTGAATTTTAGGCAGAGTTTTTTTACAAAACCAAGTTTGTTAATTCGTCAATATCAAGGACTAAAATTTTGAGATTTATTGCTTTGGTGTAATAACGAATTTCGTTAATTACTTGTAAATCAGATTTATTTGCCAAAGCCATAATAATTTGGTGATTGTTGAATTTAACCTTGTTTAGAACCGTTGCCCGCATGATTGAATCGCAATATTTTTGATTGCTCAAATATGACAAATATTTGTCTAGTTTTTGTTTTAAAATTTTTTGAGCTAGGTCTTTATTTTGATTTTTGTGAACTTGATATTCTTCGAAATAGTGAATTGATTTAAAATCGATGATGTGAAGTTTTTTTTCTTTGATTAAGGCTGTTTCGCAAAGAAATAATTTTGATTTTTTTTCCTCAAAATTTGATGACAAAAAATAGTCTTTATTAACGCTAAGACCGCTAATTTTCATGGTTTCAACAAAATCAACGATAATTTTTTTTGTATTGTTAGAAATTTGATCGAAAGCTGTTTTTGATGGCGTTGCGCTAATAATCGCTTTTTTTTCAACTTTGTTTTTATCTTTAATTTCAGACGGAATCTGGATTGTTTTTTGATTAGAAGCTTTGGAAAAAAATTCTGAAATATTTTGAGAAACTCGCCCAATTAAATTTTTGCTAGTTTCAACTTCGGATTTATAAGAGTCGTTCAATTTTTTAAAGAGATCGTTTCCAACCTTGATAATAGCTTCTTTAGAATCTTTCATCGCGGCATTTTGAACAATTGACCAATCTTTCATGCGTTGTTGCAATTCGGTGGTTTTTTGCAAAGCAATTTCAATTTGTTTTTCGGCTTCGAGTCTAAGTCTAACTTCGATTTCTTTCGATTTTCTTAGTTCGTCAATTTCGCGTAATAAATTTTCGATTTTTTCATGATCGATAACTACTTCTGTGGATAGTTTTTCTTCGGCAATTCTTCTGCCTTCAACTTCTTTATCAATTTTTTTGTAAAGATCTTTAATTTCTAAGCCAGAAGAAATTTTAAATCTGATATATCGAATATAGACAATAATCATGATGATCGCCAGCCCGATATTGCTTAAAATCATTAAATAAATTGCATCAGAAGACATGGTTTTTTAGATAGAATTAATTAGCTAATATCGCCCAAAACTTTGAGAAAAAAAGGTTTAAATTGAGTTTTTAGAGTTTGATATTGTCAATCAACCTAACTTTTTCTAAGTAAGCGGCAATAAATATTCGGGAAGAAATTTTTTCGTCAAAGCTTTTTAGCAATTCTAGGTTTTTTTCTTGACGAATTTCCAAATAATCAACTTTTTCAAAACCGATTTCTAAAAATTTTTGGCGTTTTTTTTGCAGAATTTCCGTTAAATTTTGCGGGTTTTTTTTCACTTCGCTTTTAATTTCGTTTAAAAATTTAAAAATGTTTGCCGCCTTTATTTTAGAGGTTTCAGACAATCTTTGATTGCGCGACGACATTGCCAATCCGCTTTTATTGCGAACCGTTTTTTGGGTGTGAATTTTTATGTCAAAATTTAAGTCTTTCACCAGCTTTTTAATTACTACAACTTGCTGAAAATCTTTTTGACCAAAAACCGCAAGATTAGGTTTTATGATGTTAAAAAGTTTTGCCACAATCAAAGAAACTCCGTCAAAATGCCCTAGGCGGGACTTGCCGCAAAGACAATCAACCAAATTTGTTGGAATTAATTTAAAGGAAAAATTTTGACCAAAAATTTCGCTATTTTGGGGCAAAAAAACATGGGTTGCGCCAGATTTTTTTAGCAATTGAAGATCGCGCTTGATTTGTTTGGGATAGTTTTGGTAGTCGCTTAAATCGTTGAATTGAGTTTTGTTGACAAAAATACTAACTACAACAATTTCTGCCAAATTTGCTGCTTTTTTTACTAAAACCAAATGCCCTTCATGCAAGGCTCCCATGGTTGGAACTAGAGCAATTTTTTTGCCCGAAGATTTTTTTATTTCGGCTCTAATCTGCGAAATTGTTTTAGTGATAATCACGGTTTTTAATTTTTGTTTGCAAAACATAAAACGCGTTCAACGCCTGATAAATCTGGCTTTGAACTTTCTAGTGCAAAACCATTTTTAGAAAAAATTTTGGTTATTTTTGTTCCTTGCCCCACGCCAATTTCGAGAATTATTTTTCCACTATTTTTTAAGAATTTTTTTGCATCAAGAGCAATTTTACGGTAAAAATCTAAACCATCAGAACCTCCGTCAAGTGCGGTTCTTGGTTCGTAAATTTTTACTTCGTCTTGCAATGTTTCAATTTCGCTCGATGAAATATAAGGCGGATTAGAAATTATCAGATCGAATTTTTGTAAATCGGGGCTAATTAAATTCGATTTATCGTCTAATTTTACAAGTTTTGAATTGCTGCGAGGCGAATGAATCAAAGCATCTGCGATATATTCAATTGAATTCAAATTATCTAAATAATTTGGGGAATTTTTAATTGCTTGCGCAGAAAAATGAACTTCTTCGTTCGCAATAGATTTTTGATTTTTAATAGAATTTAAAGATTGATTCGGTTCAATTTCGGGCAAAAAGTTTATGTTTCCCAAAAATAAGGCTTCAAAAATATTTGATTTTAAGACTAAAAGTCTTTCTTCAACTTGGTGCAATTCGGCATTCTTTTTGCAAACTTCTAAAGCTAATTGACTGATATCGAGACCAATTGCTTGAGAATTTTTTAACTCTTTTAAAATACTAATAATTAAACATCCCGAGCCAACACCAACTTCTAGAATTTTTATTTGCTGCTTTTTATCTGAAAATTTTTTTAAAACTAATTCAACCAAAGTTTCAGAATCTGGCCTTGGATCTAAGACGCCTGAATTAACCAAAAAATCAGAACCAAAAAACTCTCTTTTTCCAATAATATAAGAAACTGGCTCGCGCTTTGCTCTTCTAGCAACAAGCTTAAAAAAAACTTCTTGCTGATCATCATCCAATTTAACTTCTGGATTAAAAATTATTTGTTCTTTGCTAACCGTTTTTCCCAAAATAAAAAAGGCGTGGGTTAGCAAAATTAGAGAGTCTAATTTGCTATTACTCACGCCATTTAAAACCAAGCTTTGTCTTGCTTGAAACAAAGCTTCAGAAGTTTTCATTAACTAGAATTTTCCTAAAATTTCACGGGTTGAAGTTTCGTTTATCAAAAATTCAAGATTTTTCTCTCTTCTGATGTCAAATTCGGCAATTTCTTCTTTGCTAACTGCGTTTTTTGCAGCCAATTCTTTGGCGACTTGAGAAAAATTAATCGAAATTTTTTTCAAAAAAGCCTGATAAGGATCTTCCATTGAATTTGCTACAGCTGATATTGGAGCAGCGTTATCGGAAGAATTATTGCTATTTGGCTGTTCCAACGATTTATCTGGCTCATTGGTGGCAAGATCGGTTGGTTTTGGAGCGGAGCTTTCTGAAGGTTGTTTTGGTTCAATCATTTTGGTTAGAGAGGAAGAAATATAAGATATTAGGCTATTAATTTTTTCTACCTTAATTGCCAGAGAACCTGACGGCATGCTATCGTCAACATAAAAATTCATCTCGCCATTGACTGTTATTTTGTAAAGAGGATTAAAAAATTCTAAGCTGTTAACCTTAAATGTTTTACTATATTGCAAAGGAATTTCTTGAACTTGGGTTGGGTCTTTTGAAGCAACTTCTTTAGAAGATGGATCTTCGTTTTTTATTGGGGTTAAAATATAATCTAAATCGATAACAAAATTGCTTTTTACAATGTCGCTTGAAACTGCCGCAGCAACTTCTTCGGGCTTTT
>CANEUK010000139.1 GCA_947441695.1 Rickettsiales bacterium | reverse complement strand
TGGCAAGAGTCTTTAATTCGTCGTTAATTTTTTCCATTTCTAAGCCAGTCAAACGCGCTAAACGCATTTCTAAAATGGCTTTGGCTTGAATTTCGGTGAAATAAAATTTGCCGTCTTTGATGATGTTTCCTTTGTCTTGAACCAGCTTGATAATTGTTTCGACAATTGCGCTTGACCAAGATTTGGCGAGCAATTTTTCTTTGGCTTCTGCGGCGTCTTTTGAACTTTTTATTAGTTCAACAATTTCGTCGATATTTGAAACCGCAACCGCCAAACCAATTAAAATGTGAGTTTTGTCGCGCGCCTTATTGAGCAAAAAGTTGGTGCGACGAGTTGTGACATCAAAGCGAAAAGCGGCAAAAATTTTGATTACATCTAAAATGCCCATCAATTGCGGCTTTCCGTGATTTAGAGCCAACATATTGACGCTAAAATTGCTTTGTAATTCGGTGAAACTGTAAAGCTGATTAATAATTACTTCTTCCATGGCGTCTTTTTTTAGCTCAATCACCACGCGAATTCCGTCGCGATCAGATTCGTCTCGCAGGTCGGTAATTCCTTCAATTTTTTTGTCTTTTACCAAGTCGGCAATTTTTTCAACCAATTTGGCTTTGTTCACCTGATAAGGAACTTCTTCAATGATGATGGCGTTTTTGCCGCCTGCCCTTTTTTCGATTTTATGTTTGCCGCGCATCACCACCGAACCGCGCCCCATTCTGGCTGCCGAATCAAAACCGCTGCGACCCAAAATTATGCCGCCAGTTGGAAAATCGGGTCCTGGAATAATTTTGATAATGTCTTCAATGCTAATTTCGTTATTGTCGATATAGGCCAAACAAGCGTCGATTACTTCGCCCAAATTGTGCGGCGGAATATTTGTTGCCATTCCAACCGCAATACCGCCCGAACCGTTGACAAGTAAGTTTGGAAAGCGCGCTGGCAAAACTTTAGGTTCTTTTTCATGACCGTCATAATTGGGCATAAAATCGACGGTGTCTTTGTCGAGATCGTCTAACATTGTGTGCGAAATTTTTTCCAAGCGCGACTCGGTATAACGCATTGCGGCGGCAGGATCGTCGTCAATTGAACCAAAATTTCCTTGCCCGTCAATTAGTGGCACGCGCATTGAAAAATCTTGCGCCATACGAACCAAAGATTCGTAAATTGCCGAATCGCCGTGCGGGTGATATTTACCCATAACTTCGCCAACAATTCTTGCAGATTTTTTGAACGGTTTGTTGTAGTCGTAATTGCCTTCATACATAGCGTAAAGAATGCGGCGATGAACTGGTTTTAAGCCGTCGCAAGCATCGGGAATGGCGCGCGCCACAATCACGCTCATGGCGTAATCGAGATAAGATTTTTTCATCTCGCTAACTAGCGAAACCGATTGAATATCTTTGCCCGTTGCAACTTGATAAACAGATGGAATTAGGTTTTGATTGGTCATTTTTTGGAGTGAAAATATGTCTTAAAGAAGGTCGTCAATTCTAGTAACGCTTCTAACCTAAGTGCAACAAAATTTTCAAAAAATTAAAGATTTGAGATTTTTTTTTAAAAAAATCTGTTTCCAATGCGCCAACTCAAACTTAGATTTGTAGCAATTCAAAATTAACCAAAAATCATGACAATTTATAAAACCGATTTAGCCATTATTGGCGCGGGTCCGGCTGGATTATTTTCTGTTTTTGAAGCAGGAATGTTAAAAATAAAATCGCACGTCATCGACACGCTCGAAGTGATTGGCGGTCAATGTTCGGCGCTTTATCCCGAAAAACCAATTTATGATATTCCAGCGCATCCGCAAGTTTTGGCGAGTGAATTAATTGAATTGCTCGAAGCCCAAGCCGCGCCATTTAAACCAGTTTATCATTTGAATCAGCGTGTTGAAAAAATTGTCAAAAATGATGATGGAACTTTTGCAATTGAAACTTCAAAAAATACTAAAATTAACTGCAAAGCGATTATTATTGCCGCGGGTTGCGGAGCTTTTGGGCCTAATCGCCCGCCTCTTTCTGAAATTGAAGAATATGAAGGAAAATCAGTTTTCTACGCGGTTCGCAACAAGTCAGAATTTGCGGGCAAAAACGTAGTAATTGCCGGCGGCGGCGATTCTGCGGTGGATTGGGCAATTGCTTTGGGTGAAATTGCCAAAAAAGTTTTTGTAGTTCATCGCCGCGACAAATTCCGCTGTGCTCCTGAAAGCGCCGATAAAATGAAAAAACTAGTTGCTGAAGGAAAAATTGAACTAGTAATTCCTTACCAACTTGATGGTCTTGAAGGCAATAACGGCAAGCTTTCAGCCGTATTAGTAAAAGATTTTGACGGCAATGTTAAAAAACTCGAAGCCGATTATTTATTGCCATTTTTCGGTTTGGCAATGGAACTCGGGCCAATCGCCGATTGGGGTTTAAACCTGCACAAAAACCACATTGAAATTATTGATGCTTCAACCATGCAAACTTCCGAAAAAGGAATCTACGCAATTGGCGACATCGCAACTTATAAAAATAAATTAAAGTTAATTTTGACGGGTTTCGCCGAAGCCGCCGCCGCGTGCCACGACATTCGCAAAATCGTTCATCCCGACGAAATTTTCCACTTTGAATATTCAACTTCAAAGGGGCTTAAAGCGTAAAAAAAACGACCTAAATGGTCGTTTTTAGCTTTAAGCGGGTGAAGCTACGCTTCCACCCAGGCGCGAGCTGTCTTCGAGGCGAAGCTGAAGAAAAGCAGCGAAGCGACAAAAGCGATGCGCTGTTTTAGATTTAAACTTAGAACATGTTTAAGATTTTAGATCTAAAACCAAGCCAACCAACAAAAATAAACATGTGGACGGAGTTACAAACTCCGTCCAGCGCAGGAAATTTAAATACAAATTTTAAAAATTAACTAGTTATCAAATGGCTCAAAAAACAAATTCGTATTTGCAAAATATCATCAGTTTGGATGTCCAACAATTATGCATCAATAAAGTTCATGGAGAAATTAATTTTTTAAATAGTTATCAGCGGTTTGCTTATGTTCAGAATTGGGCGAAAAGGCTTGAAAAATGTGAGGCTTATTTAAATTCGGATGAATATTTTGATGGTAGCTTTATTAAAAATTTTTTGGATGAATTTTATTCACTCCATTACAAGATAAAAAATTTTAGCCCTACCCATCATGAAACAAAGGTGTTGATTGTTGAATTGAGGGATAAAATAGAGCAAGAAGTAAAAGACCTATACGATAAGAATTACGATAAAATGTCGCACGAAGTGATATTAGCCGAACTGACTTACAAATTAAAAAAAGCAGATGAAATTCTTGCAAAATTTGGAAACGCAAAAGACACAACAGAAATAAAAAGCGACATATCAAAATACTCGTCTGAATTGAAGAACGAGTTGTTTGGCGAGCATGATAAAATCAAAACCGAAATATCTAATTTAAAAGCTGCGCGGGCTTCGGAAAATCTTTCGACGCATTTTAGCAATTATGCAAAAAAAATTGGTGAAGAAATTGAAGGTAAAAAGAAAGATGAAATGGATAAAAAAAAGGATTCTTGGTGGCGCAAATTGAAACCAGCAATATTTCCAATTGGCATTAAAGGAAAAATTCGAGTTCTTAGGCTTTTCAACTACGCAATTCCAATAATTTTTGTAGTTTGTATAATCCTGCTTTCCAAGTTAAGCGGTTTAGAAATAATAAGTTTAGAAAGAGAAAATCTGATTGAACTTGGAATATTTTTCTCGGTTATGATGTCGCTGCTATTTTCTCACCTAAAATCTGCCACAAGAGATTTGAATATTTTAAAAAACTCAAAAGAATCTTATGAACACCGCGCCAAAGTTGCCGAAACTTTTATTGCGTTTCTTGCCTCTGAATCAAAATCTGAATCGAAAGACGAAACCACAAAATCAGAAATGGCAAAACAAGCCGCAATTGCAATGTTTCAAAGAGTTCCAAGCGGCTATTTAACTAAAGACCAAATCGAGCCAATTAGCCATCCGCTAACGGAAATTTTATTAAAACATAGCGATAGAAAAACATAAAATTGAAGATTTCGATTTTTAAAAAACCAAAAATTAAATGACTTACCAACCGCCATTCATAATCACTGAATCAATTCTCAAGTCGGTTGCCGAGATTTGCAAATTGCTTGGTCGTTGGTCGGTTGAAAATGCGTCGGGTTTTACTCCGCAGCTGCGGCGCAAAAATCGTGTTCGCACCATTCACGCAACTTT
>CANEUK010000138.1 GCA_947441695.1 Rickettsiales bacterium | reverse complement strand
TAGCGCCAACTTTGTCTTTTTGGTAAAAATTTGCTCAGAAAATGACGCTGTATCACTTGATACAACTTACATTTTCAGTCGCAATTTTTTCTCAAAAATAATTCGTTATCACTATCAATAGATAGATGTTTTGGTATAGGACATTCTAAAAACATACTTCCGCTAATTTTGGGAGCTAAGGCTAAAATTTCTACTAACGGAATTTTAACTCAAAAATTTTAGTTTGTTTTTTAACCTAACCTTCAAGAATAAAATTTATCAAAAAAATCGCCGATTCAAAAAAATAAAAACATCTTAAATCAATGACTAAAAAAGTTAAAATAATCAGCCTTTTCAACCATAAAGGCGGAGTTGGAAAAACCACTTTAGCCTACAATTTAGCCGCTGCTTTAGCCGATCAAAACAAGAGAGTTTTACTTGTCGATGCCGATCCTCAAATGAATTTAACTTCTGCTATTTTGGGCTTTTCTGACAATATTGATTATGCAGAATCCGATGCTTCAAAGTGGTTTGAGATAAGAAAAAAATATACAAATATCAGCGATTTTTTAACCGCAACTATTCAAGAAAAACCTGTTGAAATAAATCTTTACGACAATTCTAAAAACAAACAGCCCGAGCTTTTTGAAGAAGTTCAACCAAATGGAAAAGTTAGTTTGATGTGCGGCGATATTGGGTTGTTTAAAATTGAATCTTATTTTTACAACGTTGTTACCGCCAAAACCGACATAAAAAATCCAGCAATTTTAAAAGTTGAAACCTCAATTAGAAATCTAGCTGAATCTCAAGGTTACGATTATGTAATAATCGACACCACGCCAAGTGCCAGCAGCATAATTAACGGCATTTTAATAATGATGTCAGACTATTTTTTATCTCCAGTATTTCCTGATTTTTTTTCCTTACAGGCGGTTGATAACCTTACGGAAGTAATAAAAAATTGGATTAGTCTTTTAGACGATTACCGAAAAACCTCCAATAATAATGGTCTAAGTTTTCAGCCAAAATTTTTAGGAATAGTTGTAAATAAAGCCAAAAAATACGAAACCGAAAAACAAAGCGTCGCCCACTATTCCAGAAAGTGGCGAGACAATCTAAATGACAGCATTTCTAAATTTTACAACTACATGAACGACCACGAAAGAACTATAAATAAAGATCAATTCAAAAAAATATTTGTTGGGCAAGAGCCGTTTTTAATAGAAGAAATTTTTGATTACGCCGGAAATTTAAGAAGCGTTGCTGAATTTGCTGGAGTTCCAGTTGTTAAAATAAAACAGCAGGACGTTGCCAACGCTTACAAAGAAAAGAAAATTTCAACACCCTTTTCACTAAGCCAAGGAGGTAGCAATGACCACTACGCTGACGTGTATAAAGGGGTTTGCGATTCTTACAAAAAAATCGCCAGCGGAATCTGTAAATTATAAAAAATGGAATCAAACTCAATTGAATAAGTCGACCTTATCTTAAAATAAAAAATCTATTGCGGATGCAGCGATTCACTCGCTGCGCAGCAATTCAAAATTACTCAAATTCAACTTTCGTTGAATTTGATTTCAAAAAAAACCAAACATGAAAAATCAGCAAGAAACCAAAAACATGACCATAAATTTTGGTCCGCAACATCCAGCCGCGCACGGCGTTTTGCGCTTAGTTTTAGAAATGGATGGCGAAGTTATCACACGCGCCGACCCTCATATTGGCTTGTTGCATCGCGGCACCGAAAAATTAATTGAGCATAAAACTTACTTACAAGCGGTACCATATTTTGACCGGCTCGATTATGTTTCGCCAATGTGTCAAGAACACGCTTTTGCTTTGGCGGTTGAAAAGCTGCTGGCTTGCGAAATTCCTTTGCGAGCGCAATTTATTCGGGTTTTATTTTCTGAAATCACCCGCATTTTAAACCACATTATGGCAATTACCACGCAAGCGCTTGATGTTGGAGCAATGACACCACTTTTGTGGATGTTTGAAGAACGCGAAAAAATGATGGGTTTTTATGAAAAAGTTTCAGGCTCGCGCATGCATTCTGCCTATATTCGACCGGGCGGCGTGCATCAAGATTTGCCTGCTGGTTTGCTTGAAGAAATTTCTGTTTTTGCCAAAAATTTTCCAAAATGCGTTGACGATCTCGAATCTTTGCTCACCGAAAATCGCATTTTCAAGCAAAGAATGGTTGAAATTGGAATTGTTTCAAAGCAACAAGCTTTGGATTGGGGCTTTTCGGGGCCAATGATTCGCGGCTCGGGTTTGGCTTGGGATTTACGCAAAAGTCAGCCTTACGAAATTTATGATCAGCTAGATTTCGACATTCCAATTGGCAAAAACGGCGACTCTTACGATCGCTATTTAATTCGCGTTGAAGAAATGCGTCAGTCAATTCGCTTAATCAATCAGTGTATCGAAAAAATGCCCGAAGGCGAAATTACAACTTCCGACCCAAAAATTTCTCCGCCAAAAAGAGCCGATATGAAACATTCGATGGAAGCCATGATTAATCATTTTAAACTTTACACCGAAGGCTATCACGTGCCAGCGGGCGAAACTTACGCCGCAGTTGAAGCCCCAAAAGGAGAATTTGGCGTTTATTTAATTTCTGATGGCGGCAACAAACCTCACCGTTGCCGCGTTCGCGCGCCTGGATTTGCCCATTTGCAAGGCTTAGAATTCATGGTTAAAGGTCATATGTTGGCAGACGTTGTGACTGTAATTTCGACTCAAGACATCGTATTTGGCGAAGTTGATAGATAAAAAATTGACATTTTTAATCGCACCAATAACTTGCGCCGCCTTCTTAAAAATTAGAAAAAAGAAAAATTAAAATGAAAATTTATAATTCACTAAAATCTGCAAAAAAGCGCGACAAAAATTGTAAAATTGTGCGTAGAAGAGGTCGTCTTTACATAATCAACAAAGTCAACCCGCGTTTCAAAGCCAGACAAGGTTAGTTCTAACTAAATCAAATTCGACTTATAGTCGAATTTGGCAATATATTGAATCAGAATTGGTTATTAAAAAAAACCGATTCAAAATTCTGATTTCTTTAACAAAATAAAATCTGTCGCTTAATTCTTTGATTAATTCGATGAGCAGAAATCCAAAATCAATCCAAATTCTTTCGTAAGTTGAATTTGATTAAATATACGCCTTTTTTCTTCTTTTTGAAAAACTCTTAAATGTCTTCAACCCTCAACAAGATTAGAATTGGAACTAGAGCCAGCAAGCTAGCACTGGCTCAAGTTGCTGAAGTTCATTTGTTGCTCGCTGACTATCTTCAAAATTATCAAGTCGAAATAGTTCCAATCACAACTTCGGGTGACAAAATTCAAGATCGTAATTTGTCTGAAATTGGTGGAAAAGCTTTGTTTGTCAAAGAGTTAGAAGAGGCTTTGTTGCAAAGCAAAATAGACATCGCCATTCATTCGGCAAAAGACATTCCGCCAATTTTACACGATCAAACCACTATTGCGGCTTTTACCCAAAGGCTCGACGCGCGCGACTGCTTTCTTTCCAAAAAATTCAATTCTTTAAAAGATTTGCCCCAAGGTTCAATTGTTGGAACTTCTTCGGCGCGCCGCAAAGCAATTTTGCTGCTTTTGCGCCCCGATTTAAAAATTGTAAATTTTCGCGGCAACGTCGACACGCGCCTAAATAAAATTGAAAACGAAGAAGTGGCGGCTTCGGTGCTTGCTTTATGCGGTTTAGAAAGATTGGGCAAAGAACTTTTGGTTAAAAAAATAATTGACAAAAACGTAATTTTGCCATCTGGCGGACAAGGCGCGCTGGCAATTCAAATTAGAAAATCTGATCAAAAAAACTTTGAGCTTTTGCAAAGAATAAATCACTTGCAAACCCAGCTCGAAATTCAATGCGAACGCGCTTTTTTGCGCGAACTTGGCGCTTCTTGTTCAACGCCAGTTGGGGTTCATGCGGTTTGCGAAGATGAAAAAATAACCCTCAAAACCCTAATTTTAGATTACGACGGAAGCCAAATTTTCGAAACCAACTCAAGTTGCAAAGCCGAAATTCAACCAGCCTTAGATTTGGGAATTGCCGCAGCGCAAAAAACCAAAAAAGAAGCCGCAGAACTGCTAAAAAAAATCTGTAAATGATGATGATCTAGGAATATGTCCATAATAGCTACCATTGCTCAATCTGTAACCATTCCAGTTAAATTTTGTAACCTTGAATATATCACTACCAGCATTCTCCAAAGATACATTCGGAGAATAAATTGGGTA
>CANEUK010000137.1 GCA_947441695.1 Rickettsiales bacterium | reverse complement strand
CTTTCAAAATTTAACGGCTTAACAGATGAAAAATTCATCCTTCATCTGAAAGAAAGTGAGTTCAGATTTAATAATAGAAAAAATAATCTTTATCTCGTACTGTTAAAATTTCTTAAGAAAAATCCGATTTAAAGTTGTCTAGACCCTAAAAAATTAGATAACGCAAGGAAACTTCTGCAAAAAAATTAAATAATCTGAAAGTGTGTTTTTTTGAAACAGAGCTAGAAAAGCTTGTAAAATAAGGATTGAATCAGTGGTTTGTGATTTGCAAAGGAAAGATTTGGAAGGATTTAAGATAAAGTTTTTTGATAAAAAAACTTTAAAAAAACGAACTTTAAAAAAACAATCTTGAGTTGATTTAAAAAACAATAAAAAAATTATGCTCTTGTTAGCTAATAAAAAACTTAAAATTCGGTTCTGCTTTTAAACGCAATCGAAATTGTGCCTTCGTCTAAATAATCAAGCTCGCTACCAACCGGAATTCCATAAGCCAAACGAGTAATTTTAACATTAAATTCTTTTAAGCTTTTAGCCAAAAAATGCGCCGTGGTTTGTCCGTCAATTGTAGCGCTAGTTGCTATTATTATTTCTATGCTTCCGCTTTTTAAATCAACTTTAGCAAGTCTTTGAAAAAGAGAGTTTAAATTTAGGTTTTCGATGGTTTTGCCCGAAATTGCCGAAAGATTGCCCCCCAAAACGTGATAACTTCCTTTAAAGTTATTGGCTCTTTCAATTGCCCACAAATCTGCTACTTCTTCTACTATGCAAATTATATTTTTATTGCGATTGAGGCTATTGCAAATGTTGCAAACATTGCCTTCATCAAGATTTCCACAAATTGTGCAATTGTGAATTTTGTCATGAAGAAGTTGTAAATTTTCAATTAGTGGCAACAAAGTTTTTTCTTTGTTGTTGGCTAAATTAAGAACAATTCTTTTGGCAATTCTGGGGCCCAAACCAGGAAGTTTAGAAATTATTTTGCTTAAATTTTCGATCAGGTTTTTTTCCATTTTTTTATCAAAAATACTTAAATGAACTTTGAACGAAGTTTAAATTTTAAGGTTAAAATAGTATAACAAAAAAAAGGGATTGGCTCTTGTTTTTTTTTATCAAGAGTCAATCCCAAGTTTTAGTGCTTTAAAAAATCAATTTAGAATTAATTAAACTAGAATTTGTAAGAAATTCCGGCTTTGATGGTTTCTAATTTGGTTCTGTGATTAGCTGTTATCTCTGTAAGGTTAGATGATGGAACGCCAGCTTTTACTTTGAATTTTTGAGTGTTATACTCAAGATTTAGAGCAATTTGATCGGTAACATCAAATTTTAAACCAGCACCATAAAACCAATCACTAACAAAAGATGATTTATTTGCTGTTTCAAACCCAAGGTTAGATTGACCAGATGCCGAAAGAAGAGAATATCCTAGAGTAAAATATGGCGCAATTTTATCGGTTATGTCATAGCCAAAATCAGATTTAATTGCGTAGCGATTTTTGACCTGTGCTTTTGAAAAATTTCCCATTGCATTATTGTCGTAGCGAGCATGGTTGTTGTAATAGTCGTAAGTAGCACCCGGAGCGACAAAAAATCCTTTATAGTTAAAGGCGTATTTATAACTCAAACCAAGACCATATTTATTATTGGAGCTTTTAGGAGTTGTATTATAAGCAACTACTCCATCCACACCCTGAGCTTTAGTTGAGTCATATTTAGAATCCTCTTGAAAAGTTATTTTACTTCTAAGCAAGTTAATTCCCGCGTAAGAACCTTCGGTTTTAGCAAAAGCTGGAAGTGCCAAAAAAGATGCGACCATTAAAGCACTTATGAAAGATTTTTTTGTTTTCATATTATTTACCAATTTATTCGTTTAAGCACAATGTTATGCGAATTTCTCATTAACGAGAAATACAACCACAAAGTGTAAAATAAAATAAATTTTACAAGATTTTTTTTAGTCAAATTTTTTTATTTGCTTCTGAGCCTTTAAAAACAGGCAACTTGAATATAATAATTTTTTCTCAACACAACTTTGAGTTTTGTTTTTAACAAAAAAATTATTTTCTAATTGTGCAACCAGATTTGGCTTCAACCAAATATTTATAGGTAACTAATTGTTCTAATCCAACTGGTCCGCGAGCATGCAGCTTTCCTGTAGCGATGCCAACTTCGGCACCAAGTCCAAATTCGCCGCCATCGGCAAATTGTGTTGAAACATTATGCATAACAATTGCCGAATTAACTTTTTTTAAGAAAGTTTCTGCCGCTTTTTTGTCTTCGGTAATAATACTTTCGGTGTGTGATGAACCATAAATTGCTACGTGTTTTATGGCTTCATCAACGTCTTTAACAATTTTTATCGAGATAATTTTATCGAGAAATTCTGTGTAAAAATCTTCTTCTTTGGCAAGTTTAATGCGCTGGTCAATTTCAACCGCCATTTCGTCGCCGCGCATTTCGCAACCAAGTTCGTGCAAATCAAGGGCAATTAAAGGCAAGATTTTTTTGGCAATTTTTTTGTCGATTAACAATGATTCGGTTGCGCCACAAATACCAACGCGGCGCATTTTGGCGTTAAGTAAAATTTTGCGCGCTTTGTCAAAATCGGCTTTTTCGTGAATGTAGGTGTGGCAATTTCCGTCAAGATGTCGAAAAACAGATATTTTAGTGTTTTCCATCACCGCCTTAATTAGCGATTTGCCGCCGCGCGGAATGACAACGTCGATATAATCTTCCATTGCCAAAAGCTCCATAACATATTCGCGCTCAACATTTGGAACTAAAATTACGGCATTTTTATCTAGATCAAACTTGTCTAAAGCTTCGCGATAAATTTCTGCTAAAATTTTTGACGAATTTATTGAATCAGAGCCGCAGCGCAAAATCACCGAATTGCCCGATTTAAAAGCAAGTGCCGCAATATCGGAAGTAACATTTGGGCGCGATTCAAAAATTGCCAATAAAACACCAATCGAAGTGGTAATTCTTTTGATATTTAGACCATTTTCTAAGCTTGCTTGATAAAGAATTTTTCCAACCGGATCGCTTAATTTAACAATTTCTTTAACGCTATTTGCCAAACTTAAAATTTTTTTTTCATCTAATGTCAAACGATCAATTTTTGCGTCGTCAAGCCTATTTTCTTTGGCTAGTTTAAGGTCTTTTTGATTAGCTTTGATTATTTTTAGCGTATGTTTTTTTAATAATTTTGCCACTTCAAGCAAAACAGCATTTTTTATTTCTGGGTTCAAGTTGGAAATTTCTTGGCTAGCTTTTTTAGCGTCAGAACAAATTTTTAAAACTTTGTTTTTGATTTCGTTCATAAAAATTTAGTTAAAATTGGAAATAAAATTAAACCTAAAAGCAGCGAAACTGCTACAACCAAGGGCGTTAAAATAAGACTAGAATCAGAATCTATGTCTTTGGCTATTTCTTTAGAAGATTTTTGATTTTCCGACTTAGTTTCTTTAGGAAGTAAAAAAATTGGATAAAAGTTTTTCCAAGAAAAAACAATTAAACTTAAAAAATTGATGCCAAAGATAATTCCGGCAATAACTAAATTTTTTTGGGAAATAATTTTTAATAACGCCAATTTTTCAATTAAACCAATTGCCGGAGCTATTCCAATTAAATTGGCAACGGCAAAAATGAATAAAATTGAGGTTATTTTTAAGTCATAAAAAGCTCCGCCAAGCCATTTTTGTTCAGACTTTTTTAGATATAAAACAAAGTTAGAAATAACTAAAAAAAGCAAAGTAATCGATAAAGAAAACGAAAATAAAGTTGGGTAAATTTTGCTGGGGTCAAAAATAGCAAAAATAAAAACTGCAAATAAGGCAAAAAGAAACTGTTGAAAAAATAGATAAAAAAACGACGCCTTCAAACCGCCGCTAAACATCAAAAACACTGAAACTCCGGCAATGTTAATTAAAAAAATAAATTGAATAATATTAAAAATAATTCCGTCGGAAATTGTCAAAATTAAGCTAGAAAATTGCTCAAAACCAAAAACAAATTCTAACAATTTTAGAAAAATATAAAGCGTGCTAAAGCCATAGGATAAGAAAAATAAAGCGTAAATTATTATTGGCTCAATGTTGATGTTGCGATAAAGCAAGTGAGACGCAAAAAATATCGAGAAAAAAAGACCAGCTAAATAAAAAGCCAATAACAGCAAATATTGAGCGTTTGTAAGTTTATCAGAGATAATTCCGCCTTGCGCAAAGTCAATTTGACCTACAAATTTGTAGGTAGCAACAAT